>CAZVCQ010000450.1:0-2936 GCA_964626085.1 uncultured bacterium | reverse complement strand
CGGTGTACCTTCTGTCCGACATCCGCAGCAGTCATGCCCTTGGACAGCAGCCAGATGATGTCGCCGTCTTCACCCATCTCTATCAGCCACTTAACCATACCGTAGTGTCTGCCGTTTTCGTACGTACGCGCAACGCGCAGGAGGGCCTGGTTCACGCGGTCCATTGTCAGGCCGTAGAGCCTCGTCAGCTCAAGGCGCGATAGGTTCCCCTCATGCCAATTGTAGAACATCTGCTGCTCTAACTCCTGCCCGGGCACATCCTCAGGCAGTTGCGCCGGGGGACCCTGCTCGCCCGGGCCAACTACGCTCAGCGCCTCCTCAGAGCAGGCGCCGCCGGCCCTGCTCGAAGATTCCCCGGGGCCCGCGCACACCGCAGTGCCCGGTTCGTCCTCCCTCAACGCCACCGACTCCTCGGGAATGCTGTCGGTGTGGTAGGAATCCGTGAGTACCCGATAGTACTCCTTACCCAGGACGCGCAAAGCTGCGCGCAGGTACTGGCGAGGCGAGTACTTCTCAAGATGGTCAAACAGGTTGCGGGCAAGGAACTCCATCGCGCGGTACAGGGCGGCTTCATAGACATCGTTGTACCTCAGGCAGACGTCCAATACGCGGGCCTGTTTGGGGCCGGAGACGCGGATGGTTTCGCCGCGCGCGAACTGAAGCAGGACCAGGTGGACCAGCTCCATGAACTCCGAGGTCTCAGCCTCGCTCAACGTCTCCTGCTTGGCTTTGAGATCGCCGAAAACGGCCTCGAGCGCAGCATAGGCACTGCGCCGGTTCAGCCTGGCGAATCCGGTAATCACCTGTTCCATCTCGGCCAAGAGCGACGACATTGCGGCGCCTCCTGTGCTGCTCGATGGTTCCATGGTGCCTCGTCAGGCCATTGGAAAATGCCGCCTATCTCGCAATCAGCAGACTGAACCAGTTCCAGGTGAAGAACGAGGTCAACACGGACACTTCCCGCGGGGCCTGCCATGGGCCAGGTCTAACACTTTGGTCATCGGCGGTGTCCCTGACCACGGTTCCGAAGTAGAACCGGGGATGGTCGTAGCCTGGGCTGACCTGCGACTTAAATACCACTGCTCTTTGACTGTGGTCGACTCTGGTTGCTCCAGCGGCTTGAGCTGTGGCCAAGCCCGCCAGCAGGATTGTGACAAGAAAAGCGGGAAAGAGCCTCTTGAACGTGCGCATCGTTCCTCCTCTGTGGTTATGCGCTGAGGCGCGATTCGCGGACAGCATGATCGGTTCCATACATTAATATATACTCCCCGATTGGAAAGGTGGCGCACCGCGCGCATCGCCTCTCCCACAGACATTTTATCCCCCTCCGGGGCTTAGTCAACACGTCTGTTCGCCCGTAAGTGGCAGTAGCTTACGCAGATACCGCAGGCGATGCAGATGCCCCAAGGGCGGGGACGTGGACGCGAAAACGGGGACTGTCCCGCACGCCGAGTGCTCCGAGGGACTGTCCCTGACCTTCGCTCTTGATCGTGTCCCAAGCCCGACCAAGTACCTGCGCGGGTTCATCCTGCAGATTTCCCGACGCTCTGGGCCGTCCTCCATCCCCAAGCCCATAGCCCCCATGCCCCAAGTCACAAGCCCAGAGAATCGGGAGGCGGCGCAAACAACAGCTCTTCTGGTTCCTCTCCAAGAAGCTCCACACGTTGGTCTCGAGGTTACCTGTTGAGTGTTCCGGGATGGAACTTGGACGGGGACGTGGACTGGGACTCAGGATTAACCCCGGGAGGGAACGATGCCTGTTACGCGGCGAGGAATTGGGCAAGGAGCTTGGACCGTAGCCCGCAAGGTGGCGGACGAAGTAGCGGTGGAAATAGCCGAACAAGTAGCCCGCGTCGTTCCCCGGGAAGTTCCTCGGGACGTGACTTCGGAGACCACGGGGGAGGCATAGGAGGGGTCGCAGCGAGGAGAGAGGATAGAGGATTGAGGATAGGGTACTTAGGACAAGGACTGGCGATCGGGGGAGTATGTTGTATACTACATATCTGGAGGTAATGATTGAACCGGAAAACTGACGACTTGCCGATGACCAAGGAGCTTGGGCTGAGGCTACGGTCACTCCGCAAGAGAGCCTCGCTGACCCAGGCTGAGCTGGCCAGACTCGCCGGTGGCAGTCTGGACCAGGCTTTGGTGTCGCGGCTCGAGTCAGGTCTTCACACGAATCCCACGCTGGCGCTCATCGCCGATTACCTGCGGGCGTGCCGGGCGAGCTTCAGCGAGATTGCCGACCTGCTCGATACGTACACGGCTCAACCGTTGCCGTCGGACCAGGAAGGACGCGAGGCCGTCGCCAGGGTGACCGAGGTCCTGCCCGCGAAGATCGGGAACGAGGCGCTCGCGTACGACATCAAGACGACCGTGGCAAGGCGGTTCGACGGCAAGCCGCCGCTTTCCTCAGAAGAGCGGGTGAAGCGGGTCGTGAACCTGGCAGCGGCAGCGAGCCGGCGCAAGCGACTCGACATCCTCGTCAAGTACCTTGAGACAGAAGTCGGTCACGGGCTTGCCGCCACCGAGCGGCAGTACCTTCACCTCCTCGCAAAGAAGTACTGGGGCGCGCTGAGCTCGACGCGCGGAAGACTCCGGCACGCGCGGCTGACGCGGATGGCGCGGGTTGTCGGCGAAGGTGTGGCCGCGCACGTGCTGTCCGAGCAAGACGTCAGGCTGGTGCGTGACCGCGTGGTCGAGCTCTTCAGCCGGATGGAAACGACCGGCGCGTTCGGGGCCGAGCCACAACCGGCGAGTCCGCGCCGCAAACCGACCTCGCTTGAGCGCCAGAAGAGAACGATGACGCCGGAAATGCTCGCGCGACAGGCGAATATCAGCGAGGCGTTGAGTGCGGCGATGGCCGCGGTCCAGACCAAAGACCGCTCGCCCAGCGAATCGATTGCCTGGTATACGTGGCTCACGTCGCTTGCGAG
>CAZVCQ010000449.1:0-2936 GCA_964626085.1 uncultured bacterium | reverse complement strand
GTCAGTTCGTGGCCGTGCGTCCCAGACTACCGGTTTCCGGCCGGCCTCCTAGGGCAAAGACGACCCGCGGATCCAGACCATCAGGCGGCTGGCGCGGGCACCGGACAGGTCGTACAAGACTTACAGGACGTACGTCGAGACGGGCAGCGCTGAAGCGGCTGCCAACTGCCTGGTCTGCCTGATTAATCAGACCAACTACCTGCTCGACCAACAACTGCGCCAACTCGACCGTCGCTTCCTCGAAGAGGGCGGAATGACCGAACGCCTGTACCGGATGCGGCAAGAGAGAAGATAGGCCACGTATGGCTTGTTCGTCCTGTAAGTCCTGTTTCCACTCGGTCGGTCTGGTCGAGACGATGGGGGATTCGCACATCGTTGCATCGTACATCGTTCGGAGCCGTGAACCGTAGGCCGATGGCGGACATGACGCTGACGGCTGTCAGCCGGCGCTCGGCCAGAACCGGGGTGACGGAGTTGACTCGTGTCCGAAGGGCAGTAGGATTTGGGTGATGGCAAAGACAGACAGCATTATTGACGAAGTACTTCACCTTCCCCGTGAATCCAGGGCGCTTCTTGCCGAGAAGCTGCTGGAGAGCTTGGACTATGAGGAAGGCTTCGAAGTCAGCCCGGCGTGGATGGACGAGATAAGGCGGCGCTGCCGGGAAATCGACGACGGGGCAGTGACTCTCTCCTCAAGCGAACGGGTATTCGAAGAACTCAACAGTAAGCTCGGATGAGTCCGGTCGGGTTCCATCCCGCAGCGCGCGAGGAGCTCATCCAGTCTGCACAGTACTACCAGGCCCAGAGCCTTGGGCTCGGACGGCGCTTCGCCGTGGCCGTGCGTGATGCGGTTCACCGGATACAGGAGTTCCCGCTGCTATACCCGGCGCTCGAAGATGACATCCGCCGGTGCCGGGTCCACCGTTTTTCCTACGGTATCGTGTACCGCGCCAAGCCGGAACGCATAGAGGTCTTGGCGGTCATGCATCTGCACCGGCAGCCCGGGTACTGGAAATCCCGCACCGGGCAGGACTGAGACCGACGAGCCACGAAGAGAATCAGGGACAGTCACCCATTACGGAGTGATGTCAAGGCGCGACGCCGCTTCGCGGCGAGTTCCCAGGTGCCAGGTTGCAGGTTGCAGTATTGAACTAGGTCACTTGATCCCTCGATCTCTCGATCCCTCTCCCTGTCGATTGCAGATTGGCCGAAGGGCCGGCACCGGATGGTGAGCTTGATCGAGACGATGCGGATAACAACCGACGGCTTGCGGCTCGGATGCAGGATGAGATCCATGTCTTGGCAGGCACCGCCTGCGGCAGTCGATAGAGGAGCGAGGGCAAGTGTCCAGGCCTAGGCCCGCTTTCCATGTCTGGACGTCTGAGGAACGTCGGGTCATCGACCGTTTCGCTCATGCGATTGTCGAGGGTCGGTATCGGCACGTGAAATACGCGGTGCCCGAATGCCAGCGCGAGCTTGGGCAGGTCGCGTCGGGGTCCCTGCGAACCGACACGGCTGTTGCTTGGAGGGTGTTGTGCCGTGCATACGATTTCGGCCTTCCGCGGCGGAAGCACTTCTTCACCGACCAGGAATCCCGACGACTCAATCGCTACGCTTCGGACCTGGTTCGCGGCAAGCACCCGAATGCTGGGACGGCCGCACGCCGGTACATGCGCGCGTGCGAGCGGGCCGGGATTGCTGTACATCAGCAGTATAAATCCGTTCGTGCCCATATCACGGCCCTTGCCCGGGCAAAGGGCTACGTACCGTTTTCGCGCCGGCCGCGACTCTCCCCAGAGGAAATCCGCATCATCGACGGCCTCAGCCTGGCAGTTTCCCAGAATGAGTATCCAAACGGCACTGCGGCGGTCGGCGACTGTATTCGCGCGCTGACGGACGCAGGATTCAACTGCCTGCTGTCCAAGCGGGCATTGGCCAGACGCATCAATGCCGGAGCCCGGAAGAGGGGCTGGGTGAGCAAGCACGGGCCGTGGAACGTACAGGACGTTCGAACCATGCAGCGGTTCGCCCGGGCGCTGGCAGCCGGTCGGTACCCGACTATTGCCGCCGCAGCTCGCGCCTGCCGAAGGTCGCTTGAGCGCGCCGGTCGTCTCGAGCCCGAGGAAGGGAATCGTGTAGCGCCGAGGATAAGGCACTTCGTTCTGGCTGTCCGCGGGAAGCAGTTCCGGCCGCGATGGAAGCCGGATGAGCTGCGCATCCTGGACCGTTTCGCCCGTGCCCTTGTCCGTGGAGAATACACGACTCCCGGCGCGGCCCGAGCGCAGTGTCGGCGCGCCCTCGACCTTGCCGGCCTGACTGGACACCGGGCGAGGAATTCGCTGGAGTCGAAGTTCCATCAGCGGGTAATGGACATCCGCCGTTACAATGCCTGGCTGCGTCAACATCGCAAGACATAACAAGACGGTCGGGTTCATACGAAGAGTGATGAGCGACGGGCGCGGAGCGGACCGATGAACGATAAGCGCGGAACGATGAATGCCGAGTGCGACGGCTTGCGGCTTACGGCTGATGGTCCGAAGCGAGCGGAATGCAGCCTGCTTGTTGCGTGTGACCGGCAGTTCGATTATGCTGTACGCATAGATGCAGACCGTGATGTCTAAGGTAGCCGAAATGGAACGCGCTGGTTTCCGGGCGGACCGCCGCCGGGCCGCGTTCAAACCTGAAGGGAGTCGAGAATGGACAACCGTGTGAAGCAAATCACCGCCGAGATTGCGGCGGTAGTCGAGAGGAATCTGCGTCGCGAACTGCTCCGCGAGCGTGAGGCGATGCTCAGGAGCGAGTTGGAGGCGGTGCGGGCCGAACTCGGGCGGATTGGCGCTGGACGGCCGATTCACCGGGCGGCGAGGAAGCCTGTCCTCAAGAGTCATCCGCAGCCGACGCTGCCGGCGAGCTCCCGGCCGGTGCGCGGCGCCAGT
>CAZVCQ010000448.1:0-2940 GCA_964626085.1 uncultured bacterium | reverse complement strand
CCGAGAAAAAGCGTGCAAACGAGCCGAAATCACCCACACAAAGACGCGAAGACCCTGTCATAGACTGAGTCATAGCAGAGGACCAGCGGGTTCGCTGAGTCAGTTACTGTGGCGATGACTGAGTCTCCTTCTCCGTCTATGACGCTGATGCTGTTACCTGCCGCGTTCGCGCAATAGACTTTGTTGTCCGTCACATTGTAGCAGAGGGCCTGAGGGTAGTGCCCGACCCTGATTGTGCCGAGAACCGCGTCCGCCGCCCCGTCTATCACGGTCACGGTCCCGCCCGTGTTCGCGCAGTACACCTTATCGTTCCTGGAGTTGTAGCAGAGGGCAGTTGGGAGGCTGTCGGCTACGAGCCTGGTGATAACCGAGTTAGTGGCGCCGCCTATCACGGTGACACTGCTGTCGTTCTGGCCCGCGCAGTAGACCTTGTCGTCCTGCGGATTGTAGCACAGGGCGCAGGCGTTGCGCCCGGCGGTTACCGTGGCGATGACGGAGTTGGAAGCGCCGTCGATGACGGTCACGGTTGAATCGCGGAACCCAACCATCCCAGCGTTGGCGCAGTAGACCTTGTTGTCCTGCGGATTGTAGCAGAGGGCGGACGGTCCGCTTCCGACCTCGACCGTGGCGATGACCGTATTCGCCGCACCGTCGATTACAGTGACGTTGTTGGTGAGGTCATTCCCGCAATAGACCTTGTTATTCTGTGAGTTGTAGCAGAGAGAGGTGGGCTCTCGCCCCGTCGCGACCGTCGCGACAAGTGTATCCGCATCGCCGTCAATGACCGTGACGTTGTCGCTAGGCCAATTCGCGCTGTACACCTTGTCGTTCTGCGGGTTATAGCAAAGGGCGGTCGGGCACTCTTTGACGTTGACCGTGGCGAGAACCGTGTCCGCCGCACAATCTATGACCGATACGTCATAGCTATCCCCGTTCGCGCTGTAAACGCTGTTATCCTGCGGGTTGTAGATCAGAGCCAAAGGGAAGGAGCCCACGCTCACGGTGGCGACGACCGCGTTACTGCGGCCGTCAATGACCGATACGGTCGTGTCCGAGTGCGACATGTATGGGGTGTTCCCGCAGTAGACCTTGTCGTTCTCCGGATTGTAGCAGAGGTCAGAAGGGCCAGGCTGGACGCAGACAGCAGCAAGGACCGAATCCCCCTCGCCATCTATCACCGTCACAGTACTGCTGTAGTAGTTTGCGCAATAGACCTTGTTGTCCGCGGGGTTGTAGCAGAGGGCGCATGGGCTCGTCCCGACCGCCACCGTGGCAAGGATCGAATCGGTCGATCCGTCGATTACAGTGACACTGTTGTCCCTGTAGCCGACCGCGCAGCATATCTTGTTGTTCTTGGCGTTGTAGCAAAGGGCACCTGCGCCAACCCCGGTGGGCACCGTGTCGATGATTGAGTCGGCGGCACCGTCTATGACCACCACGCCTCCGCCCCCGCTCGCGCAGTAGACCTTGTTGTTCTGAGTGTTGTAGCACAAGCTTTGAGGAAAGTGTACACCGTCAACGACGGCTACAACCGCGTTCGTGGCTCCGTCTATCACCGTCACGTTGTTTCCGTCCGCGCTCGCGCAGTAGACCTTGTTGTTCTGCGAGTTGTAGCAAAGCGCGTACGGCGTTTGCCCGACTCCTATCGTGGCGATAATGGAATTCGTCGCGCCCGCAATCACAAACACCTTGGCCTGGGCCTCGTCCGCGCTGTAGACCTTGTTGTTCTGCGGGTTGTAGCAGAAAGCAAACATCCGACCGCCGGTCTTGATGCAAACCAGACGCTGGTTCGTCGCGCCGTCTATCACGAGGACGCCCCCGTCGCACCCGACATAGACTCTGTTGTTCAAGGTGTTGTAGCCGAGCGACCACGGGTGATCCAACCACCCGAGAGTGTCGGGCAACATGATGGTAGTTTCGAGGTACTGTCCTGAGGCGGTCGATGCCAGCAGAGTCCCGAGCGCCATCGCGTACAGGAGTGCCTTGGCCTTCGCGGCCCGGCGGTGCGAAGTTGAGTTCCGTCCCGATAGATTACGGTCATTACCGATTGACAAGTACTGCCTCCTCATAGTATCAGAACTTGCACGAATCGGCGTCGGGGCACTTGACCGGCAGGCCCTTGTGTCTGCCGTGCCCCGCCCCGAGTCACCTTCATTCTAGGAGGGGTTGTCTGGCGAGTCAATGTCAGATTTCGCCCGCGCGGAAGTCCGTCGGAACCGCGCGACAGAGGCGGATTACTGCCCCCCCCCTATATTGACACTCGTGGCATTCTGGTGTAGTGTGGCGTCAGGGGTCCCCGAAATCCCTCCGTGCTGCGCCTTGCGAACGCCCAACCCCGCGCGGTCGTCGGCAGCTTTCGAAGCAGGCGGTGCTTCTTGCCGCTGGCCGGAGGAATGTGTGAGTGTTGCGCGGACTAGTGCTGGAACACGGACAGAAGCGCGGCGGCGATGATGGGAATCTCGTCGCGGCGGAGGGTGCGGAAGTCGAGCAGGTACTCGCCCTTCTCGACCCGACCGAACACCGGCGGCCGGCCGGAGCCGGGCCTCGTAATCAATCTCCGCTCCTAAATCGGAAGCGTCTTGAGTGCGGCGTTCATCATCGCCGCGGTCTGTCCAGACTTGAACCCGAGATGCGTGATTGCGCCCGACGGACAGATTGCGGCGCAGTTGCCGCAGCCCTTACACAGGGCCTCATTGACGTGGGATACTATCCGGTCGGCTCTCTCGACCAGTTCCGGAGCGTTGTACGGGCACGTGGCCACGCAGAGCCCGCAACCCGCACACATGCTTTCGTCCACGACCGAGATTGTGGCGCTCGCCTCATACTTGTCCCGGGAGAGGATGGTGCCTGCCCTTGCCGCCGCAGCCTCTGCCTGGGCGATTGCCTCCGGGATGTTCTTGGGCGAATGCGCCAGCCCGGCGAGGAACACGCCTTCGGTCG
>CAZVCQ010000447.1:0-2945 GCA_964626085.1 uncultured bacterium | reverse complement strand
GTAGTCGGGTCGTTCGCGTAGGGTATAAACAGGCTGTCCCACCATATCTCGTTCCAGACGTGGTCCTCGTTGATGTCCATGACTCCGCCGCAGGGAATCAGCGCGGTGCGGGCCGCGGCCTGCAACAGGTCCTGCATCTCCCCGCAGTTCCCGTTGTGCTCGTGAGCGATGGTGACCGGTTGGATCGGCCGATTGCCCTCGGCGCCACGTGGCATGGTCAGAGCCGCCCAGCGCCCGACCACGGCGACCGCCTGCATCGTGTCCTCGAACCCGCCGCCCCAGGCGTGCTTCTGGCCATCCCAGAACAACTCCGTCGGCGCCAGCTTCTCGCGCAGCAGCGGGTAGCCGGAGTCATTGCAGTAGAACAAGTACTCCCGCCAGAAGTATCCGTCCACGTACAGCGGCGGCTCGTCGGTTCCCTTGGGCATCATTACCCACCAGTAGTAGATATCACGCGGGATTTCCACCCAGGTCGTTTCATCCTGGACGCGGACGCGGTACTTGGTGGTGGAATAGTAGTCGCCGCCCTGCAGCGGGTTGCCGTAGTCCACGATATCGACGTAGTGCAGCTCGGGGTCGATCTGATACGCCTGCTGGACATTGTCGACGAGTATCTGCGGGTTCATCGAAGACAATACCCCCGGGGATAGGTGCGCAACCTGGAAGCAGAGCTCGTCGTAGTAGCGCTTGTCCGGGCAGTTCAGAATGACGTCCGAGCAACGGCTCTGCTGGGCAAAGCCGAGCCGGCGGAAATTATCGGCAAGGTCGTCCTTGAGCCAATCCGGCGCAATCGCCACTGCCATCCTGGCCGAGTCGTTCAGGAACTCGGGCAGCAGTGTGTCGCGCAACGACTCGGTTGCGCTGTCGAACACGACTGCCAGCCGCTGACCGGCCGGAATCATCGCGTGCAGAACCAGCGAGTCTATCAGAGTCCAGCCGGAGTCGGGAGGCAGCGGCTGGGGATCAGAAACCGGAGCCGCAACGGCCGGAGCAGGACCCGGGACGGCAAGGCGCGTGCCTGTGCCCTTGTCGGCCGGCTCGACCTTGACGGTCACGCCCGGCCCGGTGGCACGGGCCAGAGAAATCAAACAGAGAATGATGGCAAAGATGGCTCGGTTCATGCCCAATCTTCATGCCGAAATCGCTCCTTGTCAAGCCCGCGCTGACGGCCCCAGAATAGAACGATGTCAGAAGCTAGAGGCTAGACGCTAGAAGCCAGAGTGACCGGAGGTTCTACCTTATGCACTCTAGCTTCTAGACTCTGACTTCGGCCGGGTGGAGTACTATCGCGCCAGAAGGACCTTGGCCAGTCGGCGGTCGGATTGGGCGCGGGCTTCGATGAAGTACGTGCCCGCCGGCAACCGGCGTCCGCGCTGGTCCCGACCGTCCCAGGCCGCAATCCGCGCCGCCGGCAGTTGTCGCACGAGCCGACCTGCTGCGTCGTAGATGCTCAGCCGCAGCAACCTCCCGGAAACACCGTACCGAATCTGCATGATGGAATGGAACGGATTGGGCCAGACGTCAAGACAGGGAAACAGGCCGGGCCCGAGCCCGACCCAGGCCACGGACGCCGGCGGCGCTTCGCCGCCCGTCACTTGCACGTCGTCGATGTAGAACCCCTCGTCAACCGTGTCGCGGTCACTCGTGAATGCGAGCTTCACCTGAATCGTCTCGCCGACTCCGAGCCACGAAAGGTCGTACTTCTCCTCTGCCCAGCCGCTCTCGTTCACGAGGGGAGCGACGGGACATGACCGATTCCGCTGCGGAATCGGATCGTGTCCCAAGCCGGCACTCCTCACCCCATCCCTCTCCTCAGCGAGGAGAGGGAGGCTGCCGCCCAGCGCACCGCCGGTTCCGATGAAGTCGATGGTATCTTCTGTGGCACCATGCATGACGACTACTCGGATGCCGTCAACTCCGTAGTTGGGGGTCGCGAACCAGCGCCAGAACCGGAGCGAGCAGCCTTGCGTGACCGTGAACGGAACCGTTGTCAGCCAGGCGTCCATGTTGCTGTTGTACTGCCGCGCCCCTTCGTCCCCGCAGTACCACGCATTCGAACCGGAGTGCGTACGGTACGGCGTACGATGCCACAGGTCGCCGGTTCCGCCGTGGCTCCACTTCGCCTCGCCCGACTCCATGTCGTCGGAGAACCCATAGTCGCCGACCAGCAACTCGAATGTGTCACGCCCGGTGAAGCCGTCCGCGTTCGTCTGCAGCTCCATCAGCGAGACGTGACCGGCCGGACACGAACCCAACGCCGAAACGACGAAGCTGTCGAGGCTGGTACCATACGACAGCGGCGGGACCTCACCGTAACCGACGCTGTCCTTTGTAACCGCGACGAGGCTGTCGAGCGAAGCGAGCCGGCACCACGTCCCATGGCCGTAGCCGTGCCCCTGGTTATCAAGCCTCACGCCAAGGCCGCTACTCGCGCCCGGCACCAATGTCCGGTGCAGCCACGAGCGGTCAAACACAAGGCCCGGCTCGCCGACCTGCAGCACCGGGAAGAAAGCTCTGACCAGGCACCCGCCGGTGATGTCGAGAGCGAACTTGACCGCCGCGCCGTCGTTCGCAGCCGCCACCACCGCGACCCGCAGGCCGGAATCAACCACCACCGAGTCGCCGGGGTTGATACCCGGCACGGCTACGACCGAGTCGAGCAGAGTCACGAGGGAATCGTCGGTGCTCAGCTTCACGGTGGCTGCGCCCGACGCGGTACTGCCGGTATTGCGCAGCACGAACGGCAGCACGACCGTCTCGCCGGGATTGGCGATGCCGTCGGCGTTGCCCGCGCGGTCGTCGACACGCCAGCCCGCGAGGTTGACGTAGTTCCCGCTGTCGCACGCTACCACGTCTTCATATGGCAGGAAGTTGTGAGCGGTGACGGTCAGGCTCAGCCAGCCCAGCATCTGCGGGTTGACGTCGAGCCACGTCCGTCCCGCGTC
>CAZVCQ010000446.1:0-2950 GCA_964626085.1 uncultured bacterium | reverse complement strand
CACCGTGAGCGTCGGCGCATCACCGGCCGTGCTCTGCTACAATCCCACCAACAACAAGGTCTACTGCGCGAACCTGGGCAGCGACAACGTGACCGTGATAGACGGTGCGACCAATGCAGTCGTTGCCACCGTACCTACGGGAGGTTCGCTCCCTTGGGCTCTCTGCTACAACTCGGTTGACAACAAGGTCTATTGCGCGAACTACGGAAGCGCCAAAGTTACCGTGATTAACGGCGCGACGGACAGCGTCACACGCATGGTCACCACGGGCGCCGGCCCGCGTGCCCTCTGCTACAACCCGTCCAGCAACAAGATATACTGCGCCAACCAGAGCGGCTCAAACGTAACCGTGATCGACGGCGCGACCGACTCGGCCATCGCCACCCTGGCCGTAGGTTCGCTGCCTCAAGCTCTCTGCTACAACTCGATCGACAACAAGGTCTATTGTGCGAACAAAGCCAGCGCCAACGTAACCGTGATTGACGGTGCAACCAACTCGGTCATCGCCACAGTAGCCGCAGGTGGCCAGCCTCAGTCACTATGCTACAACTGGACCAACAACAGGGTCTATTGTGCGAACAACGCCAGCGCCAACGTAACCGTGATTGACGGTGCGACCGACTCGGTCATTGCCACCGTAACGGTCGGGAACGAGCCCCTGGCAGTCTGCTACAACTTGATGAATAACAGGGTCTACAGCGCAGGCGTCGGCATCGACGACGTGACCGTGATAGACGGCGCGACTAATGAGGTCGTTGCCGCCGTGACCACCGGTTGCTGGCCCCACGCTGTCTGCTACAACTCACAGAACAACAAGGTCTATTGCGCGGACTCGGGCGGCCACGGAGTCAACGTGATTAACGGAGCGACTGACCTGGTTGTCAGGACCGTAGCTACAGGCAGCAACCCTCTTGCTCTATGCTATAACCCGACCAGCAACAAGGTCTACAGCGCGAACTGGGATGCCGGCAACGTGACCGTGATTGACGGCGCGAAGGATAGTGTCGTCGCCACCGTGCTGGTGGGAGAAGGCCTTGGCCCCTGTGCCTTCTGCTACAATTCGACCAGCAACAAGGTCTATTGCGGGGCCTATTGGGACAGCAGCGTAACCGTGATTGACGGCGCGACCAATGAGGTCATTGCCAGCGTGCCCGCGGGCCTGTACGCTACTGCTCTCTGCTTCAATTCGCAGAACAACAAGGTCTACTGCGCGAGCCTAAATGGCCTGACTGTGATTGGCGGAGCGAGCGACAGCGTCATCGCGACTGTAGACGCACATGGCGGTGCCCTCTGTTACAGCCCGACAGCAAACAAGGTCTTCCTTGCAGACGGGAGCAGCGGCGATGTCACGCTGATTGACGGAGCGACGGACAACGTCATCGCCGTTGCCCCTGCCGGCAGCGGCGCTGGTGCCCTCTGCTACAACTCGCGCGACGACAGGGTCTACTGTGCGAACTACGGCGACGCCAGCGTGACGGTGATCGACGGCGCGGGTAGGAGCATTGGGACCGTGGATGTCGGCCGCGGACCCTATGCCCTGTGTTACAGCTCGCGGAACAACAAGGTCTTATGCGCGAACGTCAATGACGCCACCGTGACGGTGATAGAGGCCGCGGCGAATGAGGTAGACACGACTATCGCGGTCGGCATCAGTCCGGTGGCCCTTGCCTGGAATCCGCTTCAGAACAAGGCTTTCGTCGCCAACAGTGGCTCGTCCAGCGTCTCGGTTCTGCGGGACCTGGGCGCTGGGATTCAGGAAACGATGAACGATGAGCACGGAACGATGAACACCGGGCCGACCGTCATCCGCGGCGTCCTTGTTCTACCTGTTTCTCAGTGTCCCCGCGTCTCCGAGTCGCCGTGTCTATTGGATGCATGCGGGCGGAAGGTGATGGAACTGCAGCCGGGTGCTAATGACGTCCGACGCCTTAGCCCCGGCGTTTACTTCGTGCATTCGACACTCGACAATCGGCAATCGAAAATGGCCAAGGTTGTGGTTGCGAGGTAGGGAGCGATGATGTCAAATCGGAGCCGTGCAATTGGGATGCTGACTGCTTGCCTTGCGGTCGCCGCACTTATGGGCACCGCGTCGGCGGATTGGGTCACGGCCACGGTACCCGTGGGTATGTACCCCAGTTCCGTGGCGCTGAATCCGGTAACCAACAAGATCTACATCGGCAATGAGCTCAGCGACTACGTAACGGTGATCGACGGCACGACCAATAGAAAGACGATCGTGATTACGGGCGCCTTGCCTTTTGCCGTAGCGGTGAACCCGATCACTGACAAGATCTACGTGGCGAACAAGGGCAACGGTGGCAGCGACGACGATGTGACGGTGATCGACGGCGCGACGAACCACAGAACCACGGTGCCCGCGGGGACAAACCCGTCGGCGGTGGTGGTGAACCCGGTTACGAACAAGATATACGTCGCCGAGTGGGGCGATAGCGCTGTAGCGGGTGACGTGATGATAATCGACGGGGCGACCAACAGCACCAAGACCGTATCTGCGGGTCTCCATCCTCGTGCGGTGGTGGTGAACCCCATCACGAACAAGATCTACGTCGCGAATGAGGGGAGCAGTGACGTGACGGTGATCGACGGCGCGACCGACAGCACCGCGACGGTGTCGGTAGGAGCAACGCCCTGGGCCCTGGCGGTGAACGTGGTCACCAACAAGATCTATGTCACGCACAACGCCAACGACTATGTGACGGTCATCGACGGGGCGACCAACGCCACAACCACGGTGCCCATGCCCGCAGGCACCGACGCCGTTGCCTTAGCGGTGAACCCGGCCACAAACAGGATCTACGTCGCAGGCGGCGGCAACGGCAAGGTGATTGAGATCAACGGCGCGACCAACGGCGTAGATACGGTCTGGGCCGGCACGGGCCCTTTTGCGGTAGCGGTGAACCCGGTCACGAACAAGGTCTACGTCGTGAAC
>CAZVCQ010000445.1:0-2962 GCA_964626085.1 uncultured bacterium | reverse complement strand
AAACCGGCCGAGGCGTCGATTGACAGGTTCAGGTTCGAGCCCTGTAGCGGGTCGATGGACACGGTACCGAGCAACGGGGTCAGTCGGTTCAGTGGTCTTGGTGCGCTATCGAGCAGGTTGTAGGATGTGCTGAAGCTCATCGTGCCGAGGTCACGCTTGGTGCCCATGGTATCGACTTTGGCCTGGAAGGTATTGCCGAGCCCGAGGTTGATTCGTGCCACTTGCGGGTCGAGCAGGTGCGGTCGGCCGAACAACGGGCCGGAATCCACCTTGGGTTCGTAGGACAGGCCTGCAGTGGGCGTAGCTGTGTGCAGCAGTCCCCGCATGCCGAACGCGGTGACGCCGAATACGCGATAGAAGATTGCTCGGCCCGTGATACTGCCGGTGTAGGCTACGTCGACCGGCACCGTGTCGCGCAGGTTGTCGGTTTGGGTCAGGCTGACAGCTTCGGTCAGCCCGAGCGTTCCCAGGAAGCGTTGGTCCATATTGGCCGAGAGGCCGCTCGAGATGCTGCGGGGTTGCTGGTAGAGGCTGTCATTGCGGTACGACCTGGCTTCCAAGAACGAGAGGCGTTCGGATATGCTCGCGCTGCCGAGTGTGCCGATTGCATAGGACGGGCTTGAGACGCCGACCGCGGCGTTCCCCTTGAGATCGCGCACCCGGGCCGTGTCGATCGAGTTGGTCGAGTCGAGGTAGTCCTGTGTGTGGTGCAAGAGCGAAGCGGACGGCGACAGGTTCCAACCGGCGAACAGCGGTCGCTGAGCGACCGAGAGCCGCACTGACGGCAGGTCAGCCCAGCGCGTGTGGCGCGCGAACTCGGTCTTCTGCTGGGCGAGCACCGTAACGCTTCCCACGCGCCGAAGGCTCCGCGAGATTTGCCCGTAGGAGAAGATGTCGGGTTTGAGCCATTCGAGCTGGTCCTCGGAGTAGTCCGGTACGTAAGTCGCGTCCGACATCAGATCCAGCTTGCCGTCGAATTCAGAGTCAAACAAGAAGCGATCGGAGCGGTGAACGGCCGACACGCTGTAGCGGCGTCGCCGGGTATCCCATTCGTTGATGTAGGACCCGTTGATGTTGCCCTGTGCGAAGGGATCGACTATGTAGACGCCCTCGATCCGGCCTTGCAAGCCCTTCTTCGTCATCACGTCGGCGTAGAATGTCATGTCCGAGTAGTCATTGATTACCCAGTAGTAGGCCAGGTTCTTGGAATAGAGGCCTTCGGTCTGGGAGTTGCCGATCTTGAACGGCAGCAGGCCGGACCTGCGCTTCGACGCGACCGGGACCATCCAGAACGGAGCAGCCAGCACCGGCGTATTGAACAGCTTGAACACCATCGGCTCTGCTATCGCTACGTCATCCATGAACAGCTTGACGCGCGGGCCGTAGAAGACGTAGTGCGGATGCTCGCGGTCACAGGTCGTGTACGAGGCACTCCGCGCGTCCATCACCCGCTCGCGCACGAGCCAGATTTCCTCTGCTCGGAAGAATCCGCTCTCGACCTTGGTATAGGCCGTGCGCATCATGCCCTTGCGCGAGTCTACGTCATAGACCAGCAGGTCACCGGTAATGTTCTCCGAACCGGAGGTGAACAGCACGTCAGCGTACGCCGATAGCTGGTGTTTCTTGATGTCGTAATGAATCGAGTCAGAGTGGACCGACATATCGCGGTATCGTACCCAGGCCGAATCGAGCAACACCACTTCTTCAGTCTTGGCGAAGAAGATAACCCGCTTGCCGCCATAATAGATGATGTCGCGGCCGACCGAGTCGGCCTTAGTCGTGTCGGCGGCGATCGTGTCGGCAGGCTGAGCGATGAGGAGAAGGGCGAGGAGAAGCACCGGGGAATGTTAGAGGCAGGGGCGGGAAAGTCAAACGAGGGGAAGGACCGGTGAGAGGAATGAGGTGTCGAGGGACAAGTCAAAAGCCAAGAGCCAAAAGCCAAAGGCCAGAAGTTGGCCCGTCTCCCGTCTTCGGTCGCCTGTCGGTTAGCCAGCCAGCGGGCAGGAGTCGCAGATGGGTCTTGAGCGGCAGTTCACCTTTGCCAATCGGACCAGCAAGGCGTGGTACTCGTTGTACAGCCTCTGGCTGTGCGGCAGCGAAGATTCGAACATCAGACGCAGGGGTTCGTAGGGTTCGTCGCCGGCAATCAGGCCGTAGCGCGACAGGATGCGGCGCGTGTAGGTGTCAACCACGAATACGGGTCTGCCCAACGCATAGAGCAGGATTGAGTCGGCTGTCTCTGGCCCTACACCATTGCACGCAAGAAGCAGGGGACGTAGCGCGCCGGTCGGGATCCGGCGGAGGCCGGGGAAGCCGCCGTGAGCCTCCAGCCATCCGAGGAACGCAGCGAGGCGCGTGGCCTTGATGTTGTGGAAACCAGCGCTACGTATGAGAGGTGCCAACTCGAGAGGGGAGAGCCGTGCGAGTCTCTTGAGGCTGAGCAGTCGGTACGACTTGAGCACGGCTATCGCCTTCTCTACGTTGGCCCAAGCCGTGTTCTGGGTGAGAATCGCCCCGACCGCTATCTCAAGCGGAGTGTCACCCGGCCACCAGTGCTGTGGCCCGAATGCGCGGTGCAGACGCTGATAGATGACGGGCAGGACTCTCTCTGCCTTGTCATTCCGTTCGTTTCTACGGTGGCGAAGCCACACGAGGCGCGGCCGAGTCGAGGAATCTCTTCCGATGAGACCCTTCGACTCGCTTCGCTTGCTCAGGGTGACTTGGCAGGCGTGTCCGGTCGGGCTTGCCGCCGGGAGTGCAGGACACAAGGCGTCTGCGGCTCGGTTCCGGCGATGAAAACCTCATAGCGGACGCGCGGACAGGTGGGAGTGGCGAGTTGCCCGGTCTGCTCGCAGACCGGCGCAGTGATGATGCTATCCGGAACCGGAAAGCTGTCCGATGGCATCGAGTCTGGACGCACGGTCTTCATGAAGTCGGCCCAGATCGGAGCGGCAATCCCGCC
>CAZVCQ010000444.1:0-2973 GCA_964626085.1 uncultured bacterium | reverse complement strand
CGACCCGCGAGCCCTCTGCTACAACGCGAGCAACAACAAGGTTTATTGCGCGGGTTATTTGAGCGACGACATAACCGCGATTGACGGTGCGACCAACAGCGTCATCGCAACCCTGGCCCTGTGCGGCCATCCTCGCGCCCTCTGCTACAACCCGACCAGCCACAAGGTCTACTGCGCTAACTATGGGAGCGCCAACGTGACCGCGATTAACGGCGCAACGAACGAAGTCATCACCACCATGAGCGTGGGGCGCGGGCCGCGCGCCCTCTGCTACAACGCGACCAACAACAAAGTCTATTGCGCGAACGAAGGGAACGACGACGTGACCGCGATTGACGGCGCGACGAACAGCGTCATCGCGACCGTGGCGGCAGGCGACGGGCCGTATGCCCTCTGCTACAACCCGACCAACAACAGGATATACTGCGCGAACTTCGGGAGTGATCCGGCTTATGATTCGACTGTGACCGTGATAAACGGCGCGTCCGACGCCGTCCTCGCAACCGTCGTCGTGGGCGCCTACCCGTGCGCCCTAACGTACAACCCGACAAACAACAAGATCTATTGCGCGAACCAGGGCAGCGACGACGTAACGGTGATTGACGGCGCGACGAACGCAGTCGTCGCAACCGTGGCTGTTGGCGGCTGGCCTAGCGCCCTCTGCTACAACCCGACCAACAACCAGGTCTACTGCGCAAGTGGGAACGACAGCAGCGTAACCGTGATAGACGGCGCGACGGACTCAGTCATCGCCGTTGTTGCCTCGGGTGACCGGCCCTTTGCCCTCTGCTACAATCCGACTGACAACAAGGTCTACTGCGCGAACCCGGGTAAGGGCTATGTCGCCGTGATTGACGGCGCTACGAACAGCGTCATCGCGGTTTTGGCCGCAGGCAGCGGCCCTCGCGCACTCTGTTACAGCCCGACCAACAACAAGGTCTATTGCGCGAACAGCGGTAGCGCCAGCGTAACCGTGATTAGCGGCGCGACCGACGTCGTGCTGAGCACAATCGGGGTGGGCAACGGTCCACTGGACTTCGCCTGGAACCCCGCCCAGAACCGGATCTACGTCGCTAACTACGGCGGGTCCAGCATCTCGGTGTTGCGCGACTCGGGCGGTGCGGCTGTTGGGGAGGTCTCCAAGCTGCAGGTCGCCGGCCGGAGGCTGGAGCCCACCATCGTCAGAGGCACCCTCTTCCTGCCTGAAGCCGCAGGCCGCGGTTCACAAGCCGCAAGTCTGTCGGACGCGGCCGGGCGAAAGGTCATGGACTTGACGCCGGGCGCGAATGATGTGCGGGCGTTGGCGCCGGGGGTGTATTTCATCAGAGAGGTGCTAGGGACTAGGGGCGAGGGGCTAGGGAAGACGCGGAAGGTCGTCATCACGCGATAGGCGAAGAACGGCGCAGGCGTGGCAGAAAATGGGGACAGTCCCACGGAGCGCGAGGACGCGCGGTACGGTCCCCATTTTCCGCGTCGGACCCGGCAGAATGACAAGCAGGCGCTTTTCGGGGCAGTTAGGTCAGGGCCGGGTCTACTAAGCAACTGACAAGTCAGCCGTTAGACGCCAGACTGGTAGCGTAAGCGGTCACTCTGGGTATCACCTTGGGAACCGTTCCGGGAACGGTTCGGGGGGTGGTTCGGAAGGCCTCTCGGGACGCGATTTGAAGGGCGATTCTGGCGGGCACGGCCAGGGCCTGTTGCAGTGCGATTTGGAGATGCACGTGCAGGGCGATTCCTGCGGCGATTCGCGAATAAACTAGGAAGGTCAGTCGCAGGGAGATTGAGGCGGCGACTTCCGGCTAGACTGAGAATGCGGTTTGCCGAGTCACTTCGAAGGTGACTTCGACGATGACTTGCGGCGCGTCTGAGAGAGTGTCAGTGCGCGCCGGCCGGCTCAGCGATCGCCAGCGGACCGAGCTGACGGATACGCTCGGTGAACTGCGTGACCGCGTCCGCGAACCGCTGCCCCTCGGACGCCGACACCCAGTTGAGTTCCAGCCGCTCCGGCTCGATGCCGAGCCCGGCCAGCAGGTTCTTGAGCAGGTACACGCGCTTCTCGGTCTTGTAATTGCCGGAAACGTAGTGGCAGTCACCCGGATGGCACCCACCGATGAAGACGCCGTCCGCGCCGTCCTTGAACGCCTTGAGGATGAACTGGGGTTCAATCCGTCCCGAGCACATCACGCGGATGATCCGCAGGTTGGCCGGGTACTTCATGCGCGAGGTCCCGGCCAGGTCCGCGCCCGCGTAGCAGCACCAATTGCAGGCAAAACCGATAATCGTCGGGTTGAAGTCGCCCATCTTACATTCCTACCTTTTCCGTTTGGGGCTCCACTCCCGACTCCCGACTCCCCACTCCCTTCCCCTCCAGCAACGCATCCAGCTGCGCGTCAATCTGGACGCTGGTGTAGTGTCTCAGCGTGATGGCCGCGGACGGGCAGGCCGACGGGCAGACCCCGCAGCCCTTGCAGAGAATCTGGTTCACGGTCATCACGTGCTTCTGCTCGTCGTAGACCAGCGCCTGGTACGGGCAGAGCGCCTCGCAGATGTGGCAGGACGAGCAGGCATCTTCGTTGATTTCCGCGACGATCGGGTCGACCTTGACCTTGCCCTTGTTGAGCAGGGCGATGGCCGACGACGCCGCACCCTTGGCCTGGGCCACCGTGTCGGGTATGTCCTTCGGCCCCTGCGCGCACCCGGCCAGGTACACGCCTTCGATGTTGGTGTCGACCGGCCGGAGCTTGGGATGGGCCTCGAGGAAGAAGCGGTCGGAGGAAAGCGAGAGCTTGAGGGTCTGGGCCAGTTCCCGGTAGCCTTCGGTCGGGACCAGCCCGACCCCGAGCACGACCATGTCGGTCTCGTGCTCGACGACCTTACCGAGCAGGGTGTCGTCCACCCGCACCACCAGCTTGCCCTTCCGCTTGAATATCTCGGACGGCTTGCCACGCTTGAACATCACGCCCTCATCGCGCA
>CAZVCQ010000443.1:0-2976 GCA_964626085.1 uncultured bacterium | reverse complement strand
GCTTTGTTCGGCGGCGGGATCGGCGTCCTGACCGATGAGCCGCGGGTGATGGCCGCCACTGCGGCCGCCGGCGGCGTTGCCGGTTTCTGTGGCGGTATCACGCTTGCCAAGTCCCTGCAGGCAAACCAGACTGGCCACTCGAGCCTCAACCGGTCGAGGTTCGAGGTGAACTACGCGGCCCTGACCGGCGCGGTCACTAGCTACGCCTGCGATCGGGCTTTCTCGGCTCCGAACCTTGTGACTTTCAGGTTCTAGCCCGCTCTCCTTTCCCCCACTATCGGCCCGTGAGTGATCTCCGGAATCGGAGCACGAGCGCCCTGCCGGTCGTGTCGCGTCAGCCGCGATACTACCTTGGGCTCGCAACGCCAGGCCACGGTACCGCCCGAAGGTACCGCCCGAAGGCTTGACAAAGGCCACAAACGGCGGAAAATGTCAACCAAGAGCACCAAGGACTCGATGACTATGGCGCGAGACTGCATCAAGGCTCTGAAGGCCGTACTCCTGCTGGCTGTGGCGGTGCCTGGCGCCGTCAATGCCAAGAACCCGCCCTCCAGTATTCAAGATGCCGTCCTCACCGCACGGGTGCTCGACTCCGAGGCCCGAATATACAGTGACCGCGATCCTCTCTCCGACGCGCTGCTGGCGGGCTCAACCGGCGACCTGTACCCGGTCCGCTCGAAGCTTGGAAGTTGGTATGAAATCGAGCTTCCCGACGGGCGCACCGGGTGGATTGTCGGGCAACATGTCGCAGTCAAGCCGGCACGGGCACTGCTCGGCACTCGCGGCGAGATAGCCGGCGCCCTCACGGGAACCCTGGTCGGCGGCACAGCAACCGTGCTCCTCCTTTCCGGCACCATTGCCCTTGCCGACCCATTCGACGGCCTGTTCGAGCGTGTTCACGGTTCCGGCACCGTATCACAGACTGCTGTTCTCTTCGCCCTCGGTGCCAGCGCCACGTCGTTAGTACTGACCCCGGCCGCAGCAGCGTTCGGCGCATACACAGCAGGTGAACGCAATCAACCGGGCGGCAATGTGCTGATTTCGTGGGTTTATGCAGCGGCCGGCGGAATCCTTGGTGCCGGGCTTGGTATTGGCCTTGATGCACTGGCCTCTCATGTCACCAATGGGAACGCCGGCATCTTCTCAAGTCTTGGGGGTCTTGTCGGGACTACCGCCGGCGCGGTTATCGGCTACGAAAACAGCAGGCCTCCCTACGCGCGTCAGTATCGTTGGACGCAACATTTGAGCCCACCCACAATCGCGCTGGCAGCAGACAACTCTGCCGGCGGGCAACTATCCCCTGTGATGCAGCTCAACCTCGTGTCCCTCCACTTCTAGGACATGCTGCTACTACTTCTTCTTGCTCTGGGTGCAACAGACACCTTGCCGGCGACCTCGCCCGACACAGCACAGATCACTGCGGTAAGCACTCTCGTCGGCACCGAAATCGACGCGGCTGAGCGCCGTGCATTCCACCTCTTCCCCGGCTGCGGCGACTTCTCCTCGGCAGTCTTCTACCGGATGCCGGACAGCTCCTTTGCCGTGGAACTCCGAGCTATGCCTCTGCCGATCGGGCAGCGCTACCCGCTTTCCGAAGAGCGGTTCCGCCGAATCGGGCGCTACATCGACGACTTCGAAAACATCGTTCCGGAACTGGCCTCCCTGCCAGATGGGGAATCGCTGTACTACGACCTCTGGACTGGAATCGGCCGCCCGCCTGAGAACACGCGTGCGTCTCCCCGCGGCGCTCCGGACGGGTCGCAGTGGTCCAACCGCATCATCAACTGCGCGACCGGCGCAGCCTGTGGACTCGGTATCGGCAGCACCGTCGGGGCAGTCAAGGCAATCGAGTTCGTGGCGACCCGACAGGAGTCGATTCTCCGCCGTGGCTGCCTGTTCAGCGAGGAGTATTGGTACCACTACTCAGTCGACTACTACGACCTTGACCGGGCAAGATACGCAGCCTATGCAGGGACCGGCACCGCTGTTGGTGGCGCCGCCGGCTGGCTGACCGGGCAGGCGCGCGACCGGCGCAGCCTGACCAATGCTGTCGTGCGACGAGGGCTTGCCGGCTATGACTTCTTCGGAGACCCGATCGCCGAAACCGAGGTCCGCACCCACCTGTGGTCCCAGAATCGCGTCGGGTGGACATTCCTCGGCTCAATGTCCGGGTTCGTGATCGGCACCGGGGCTGGATTGATACTCACCAGCATTGCCCGCGGCATCATCTTCCGGCCCACGCAATGGGACTCCATCATTGTCAAGAACGATGGGTTCTCGCTGGACGTGCCGCTCATCGCGCTCTCGGTAGCAGGTCTGCTCAAGGGCGCTCACCTCGGCTATAACCAAGGCATGCAGCTCGACTGGAAGGACGCGCTCGAAGACACGAAGCGCGAGCGACTCAGACTCCGGCGGTGACCTGACCGCAACACCGGGCCGCACCCGGCAACCCCCCAACGGGCGGATTCAGAACCTGGGACGTCAAGACACTCTGCCTCCGGCATTCATGTGGAGCGTGCTTTCCTCGTATGAGGCCGATTGCCGGGGAGTCTGAGCACGGACTCACGCACGGATTCCGGGTACCGCCTGCTATTGACAGCGAGAGGTCACAAGTTTATCATGAAGGCGTGGCAGCACGACCGGATGAGGAGCAGACCGAGCACGATCTCGTAATCGAAGCGACGGTCGAACAGCTCGGGAACAGCACGAAGTACCTGGTTCTTGCCAATCCCGGCACCGAGAAGAATGTAGCAGTCGGACACCAGTACCCGGACATCGTCGTCACCGAAAAGGGCTCATCCAAGGTCAGGCTCGTCATCGAAGTAGAAACGACCGACACCGTCGGTGATCAGGAGTTGAACCACTGGCGCGCACTCGCCGGTCTCGGCCCGCCGCTGTACCTGCTGGCGCCATACACGGCGACACCGGACGCCGAGCGCCTCTGCACTGAGGCCGGCATCAAGTGCCACCACGGGT
>CAZVCQ010000442.1:0-2979 GCA_964626085.1 uncultured bacterium | reverse complement strand
AGACGACTGCCCGCATCTATGCCGACATGACCGAACGCTACCAGGCTTCGATGGTTGCCTTGTGCACGATGGAAACGGAGACGAAGCAGGTGCTGAGTGCCTCCGGGATCGACACGATGTACATCGTCTTCTACCTCGACTATGCCCGGCAGCTCTTCCGTCTCTCGCACGGCCGGTCAATCTCCGGCCCGACTCTGGCGAAGGAAGCCCAGGTGCTGCTGGAAAAGTGGCAGAGCCGCGGTCTCAGGCCCGACGTCCTCGCCGCCATCCGCACCGACGTCTTCAACGTCCCCGCGCCGGAGCCGTAGCCGCAGGCTGACGTACAGCCGCACTCCGTCCGGGAGTCAGGGGCGGCCCGAGGCCGCCCCTGATACTGCTAACTCCTAACTGCTAACTCCGCATCACCTCGTCACAACGGCCTGCTTCACCGACAGGAAGCCCGGCGTGTCGAGGCGATAGAAGTAGACTCCGCACGGCACCTGCTTGCCTTCGGTGTCGCGGGCATCCCAGCTTACGGAATACGTACCCGCATTCTGTAAGCCGTTTGCGAGCGTGCGCACTGGCCGGCCGGTAGCGTCGTACACCTGCAAGGTGACGTTGCTCGCAGCCGGAAGCGCGTAGCTGATCTGTGTGTGGCTATGGAACGGATTGGGCAGGCAGGCAGCGAGCGATGGCTCGGTCAGAATCGGGCCTGAGCTTGCGCTCTGCTGCCCTTCGCCCTCGGCCTCCACCAAGTTGATCCTGACATAGCCTACCGAATCAGGCTCAGACCAGACCGTATGCAGGTATATGGTCTCCTCGTCTATGTACTGCAACACGATATGCGGGTAGGAGGAGATGGTATCGCTGTCGAAGATGGTGCGATCGTGGATGAGGGTGAAGTTGATGTAGCCGACGATATCGTGGTCGGAGGCCGAGCGGGTCTCTTCCCAGGCTACCGCCACCCGCGTGTCCTCCACGGCGATGGTCGGGTAGTCTGACGAGTCGTTGGGAGTACCGCTCTGATTGACCGCGTTCTGCCAGTCCCCGTCGGTAGCGCGCTGACGGGCGTAGACCTCAGGGGGACTGCCTTGTGCCCAGGCGACGACGACCAAGCCGCGTTCGGTGTTGATACTCGGATGGTGCGCCGTCTCATTGGCGAGGGAGCCATTCCTCAGGATCAAGCTTCCAAAGGTCGACAACCCCATGGGATCGAGGATAATCGCATACCTGATACTACCATTGTCTTCCCACGTGATGTGGACGCGGGCGCTATCCGCGTTGTAGGGTTCCACCGCAACCGCCGGGTCGCCAAGGTAGGAGCCGGTCGCGACGATGCAGGATGCTGCCGCCGTCCCATTGTACTTAGTGAGAACGACGGACTTCGCCCCACCTAGCTTTGGCGTGACCAGGAACGCGATATAGACTATGCCGGTCGTGGTAGACGAAGCGCCGGCGATGCTCGGCGGGCCAAGCTCGACGTAGTCGCCTTGTCCCGAATACAGGGTCTCCGCGCTCCACGTCTCGTCGTGGAAGTAGACCTCCTGGACAGCCAGGTCACCCGTGTGTATGTATGACTGGTGGACAGCGACCCAGCGTTTGTCGGTCGAATCTGCGGCAATCGCTGGATAGTCGCGACCGGAGACCACTTGTTCCTCATCCCAGTCCTCGCCATCACCATAGACGAGCTGCACTGCTCCATTTTCGTCCCCGTAGACGTAGAAGAGGCTGTCACTTCCCTCCTTGAACACCAACTTCGCACCATTGTTTATCTTCGTTGCGTCGCTGAGGGCAGAGGCGGGTGTGTACAGCGTAGCTACCATGACTGCAATCGCAATTGCCAGTCGTTTCATGTCATTCACTCCTTTACATCGGTCTAATGACCGAGTATTGTTGGATAGGGGCAGCAGTAGGACGTAAGTCTGAAACCTATTTGTCTTGGTCGACGGGTAGGGCTGCCCCTTTAGCTTTTCTCTACACCGCTAACCAGTCAACCCATGGAGTCCCCCTTTCCATTAGCGCCTGAGTTCCATCCGATACTCACAATCATCTCGCAATCACGACTTTCCGCACAGCTTGGGCTTGCGCTTGGGCTTCCCTCACAAAGTACACGCCCGGGCTGAGGCGGCTGACATCGTTCGCGCCCGGCTTCAGATTCAACACCTTGTGGCCGGAGACATCAAGTAGCGAGGGCCTTGGGACACGATCCGAAACGTCGGACGTTTCGGTCATGTCCCGCGGCAGGAACAGCACACCGCGGACGACCGTCGGGGCGTTGGCCTCGGCGGCCCCCGTCGGACGGTGCGGCGTTTCCTCGACTCCGGGCTGGAACACCATCCGGTACACCGGATATACTTCCAGGTTGCCTGCAAATGGCGTCCCAAGCCCAAAGTTGTTCGTGGTCGCAGCCTGGTCTTCAAACGGCACGCAGCAGACGAAATTCTCACCCGGAATCAACGAGTCTTCTCCCCAGTTGTAGCTCCATGTGACCGAGTCGGTCCCGGCACCTGAGGTAATACTCGCCCAGCCCCATGCCGCTTGGCCTGTATTCACTTCGTTCCCGACGCCCATCATGGATGTACGCCAGGGCGTCGAGCGGTTCACGCCCTTCCCGGTCAGGTTTGGACGGGCAAGCGACGTCGTATCACCGGGCAACCTATTGACATCCACATGCACTCTAGTGTCACTGGCCGGTGAATCCGATATCACCGTCAGGCCGCCTGAGCACGCCAGGTAGACCTTGTTCGTGACGGCGTTTACCGCTACGGCAAGGGGACTTGAGCCCAAGGGCACCGTGTCTGTGGCGTAGGTTGCGCCGTCGATTACGGCTACATAGTTCCTGAGCCCGTTCGCGACGTAAATCTTGTTCGAAACCGGATTCACCGCTAGAACACGAAACGTATAGGTGGCCGAGTCGCCCTCAGGTACACTGGTCGTATCATTGGTCGCGCCATCGATTACGGTCACGCTTCCGCCATAGACATTCGCAACGTATATCTT
>CAZVCQ010000441.1:0-3001 GCA_964626085.1 uncultured bacterium | reverse complement strand
TCGCGTCAAGACCGCTTTCGCGTCGAATCTACGATCCTATATCGGGATTCGGGAGCAGAGACCTTTCAGGACGCTCGGGGCAAAACGCCGCATCGTCTCGCGATGGCAACACTTGACTTGCGGGCCGGGGTCTCTAAAATGACTGACCGGTCAGTTTCCAGAGAGTGTCGCCATCGAATGAAGACTAAATCGGAAGAGAAACGCCTGGCCATCCTGCAGGCGGCCTTTGCCGTTGTCACCGAGCGGGGCTACTTCGAAACCAAGGTAGACGAAATCGCCCGGCGCGCCGGGGTGGCCAAGGGCACGGTCTACCTCTATTTCAAGGACAAACCCGCCGTTTACATCGGCCTGGTCGGCTGGCTGCTGGAGCAGGCGCTGACGATAACCGCCGAGGTGATGGCACGGCCCGTCACACCGCGCCGGAAACTCGAGGAGCTCTTCTCGACCTGGGCGTCCGGGGTGATGTCCAATCCCGGCGTGATGGCGCTGCTCTCGATGGAGAACGTCAACCAGACCAGCACGGTAATGAAGCGGTTCAAGAAGCAGGTCCTGCCCCACATCATGGAGATGCAGGACGCCATCGCCGATATCGTGAAGCAGGGCATCGAGCGGGGCGAGTTCCGGTCGGTCGACCCACGTTCTGCCGCGGTCATGTACATGAGCGCATTTCGCGCTGAGTTGCTTTCAGCCAACCGCTCCCCGTCGGCGCGGCAGGCCGAATCAATCAAAGAGCTGTTCTTTTGCGGCATCCTTGCCGACGGCAGGGGCCGAACCAAACACGGAGACAAGTAAGGAGTATTGATGCGCAAGTCTGCGACTTTACTGCTGGCCGGGCTGCTGGCGGTGGCCGCCGCATCGGACTCGGCCGACACGCTGCAGCTCGACGCAGCCAAAGCGGTTGAGCTGGCGCTGGCGAGCCCGAACCAGGTGGAATGGACAACGGCCAAGATGATGGAAGCCGTCGCGGGCAAAGGAGCCGCCTTCGGCGCGTTCCTGCCCCAGATTTCCGCCACCGGCACCTACACGCGGCTGGGCACGGTCAGTTCGTTTCCCATGGCATCGCCGCTGCTTGGCAGGTCCCAGTTCCCGGTGAGGGACTCCGCCGGCAACATCATCGGATACACCGACTCGATATCGGCGATTACCGGATACCGGTTCGACACGCTTAAGCTCGGCAGCGCCGACAACATGGCGCTTACCGGGACGGTGCAGCAGACGCTCTTCACGTGGGGCAAGCTCATCAATGCCTACCGCATCGCCGGTCTCAACCAGGAAATCCAGATGCAGGCGCTGATTCAGGCCCGCGCCCAACTCCGCGTCGACGTCACGTCCGGCTACTACCAGGCGCTCCTCGCCCGCAAGACCGTCGACGTGATGAATGAAGCTCTGAACCAGCTCCGGGGGCACGTCAGCCAGGTCCAGTCGCTCTACGACAACGGCATGGCGACGAAGCTCGACTTGATGAAGGCGACTCTCGGACTGCAGCAGATGGAGGCCCAGGTCTCGCAGATTGAGAACGGAGCCGAACTGGCGACCGCCGCCCTGCTCAACACGCTCGGGCTCGACCCGGGCACGCCGGTCGCCTTCACCGAGGAACTCGCGCCGGACTCAACGACCGTTGACCCTGACCAGGTCACCGGCCCGGCGCTCGAGCGCCGGCCCGAACTGGCCCAACTCCGCAATGCCGTGAAGATGGCCGACCTGGGTGTACGCATCGCCCGGACTGCCAATCTTCCCAACGCCTTCGCGCAGGTAAACGGCAGCTACAAAAACCCGGTCGGCTTCTCGGCCGGCTGGGGCACGGACTGGAACGCGACCGCCGGCATCTCGGTGCCCCTCTTCACCGGGATGTCCAACTACAGCAGACTCAAGGCAGCCGAGGCCCGCTACCGCCAGGCACGGGTCGGCCTGGCCCTGGCCGAAGACGGGGTGAAACTCGACGTCAAAGCCCAGGCCCTCGCCCTGAACCAGGAAGCCAAGAACGCCGCCTATCAGAAAAGGAACGTCGAAGTCGCCGAAGCCGCGCTCGGCCTGGCCCAGGCCCGCTACGAAAACGGCCTGCTGACCAACCTCGACTATATGGACAGCCAAGTCGCCTTGACCCAGGCCCGCGTGGCTTACCTGAACGCGCTGGCCAACTACCAGGTTGCCAAGGCAAGACTGCGGAAGGCAGTTGGAGAGGACTAAGGAGATGATGATGAGATTGTCGCGCACTATTATCGCGGGTTCGATCGCCCTCGCCCTGCTCGCCGGCTGCGGCGCACGCGGGGGTAAAGGCAAGGCCGAAGCAAGGCAGGCGGTCGCGGTCGCGGTAGTTACCGCTGACACCGGCACGGTCATCCGCTCGACCAACCTCATCGGCACCCTGGTCGGCGAGCAACAGGTAACGGTCATGCCCAAAGTGGCGGGCCGGGTTACGGAAATCGCCCGGGCCGAAGGCTCGTACGTGAAGGCCGGCGACCCCATCCTCTATATCGTCAACGACATTCCCGGCATGGACTACAAGCCCGGACCGGTGCTGTCGCCGATCGACGGCATGGTCGGCAAGGTCAACGTCGAGGTCGGACAGAGCGCTGCGCCGGGCATGCCGGTCGCAACCGTGGCCAGCTACTCAAGCCGCATCCGCGTGAGGGCAGCGGTGAGCGATGCGGACCTGCCGTACGTCAAGACCGGGGCGACGGCTGATGTCCTGGTCTCCGCGATTCCAGGCCAGGTTTTCACCGGGCGTGTCACCCGGATTTCGCCGATGGTGGACGCAATGTCGCGCTCGGCCACGGTCGAAATCATGCTCCCGAACAGCCAAGGCCGGCTGGTGCCGGGCATGACCGCGAGCGTGCGGCTGGTTGTCGAGCGCCGCGAGCACGTAGTCATGGTCCCGCTCGGCGCGCTGTTCGCGACCGACCGTACCCGGGCCGTGACCATCGACGGCACCACCGCCCGCGTTCGCACCATCCAGGTCGGGCTGGTTGGCGACGAGAAGGTCGAGGTCATCTCCGGCATC
>CAZVCQ010000440.1:0-3008 GCA_964626085.1 uncultured bacterium | reverse complement strand
CGCTGGGCAACGCAGAAAGCGCCGAGGTCCCACAGGTTGCCGAAGCGCAGTGTGTCGTTCGCGCCGGTTATCATGTCATCCCTGCGCAGCCCGGCTTTCTGAGCCTGCTTCCCTTCGTAGACAGTGTCGACCACGATACCTGGTTCATTCCAGTAGAATTCGAACCCGAGTGCTAATGTTGCTGCGATCATGGCCGTGCCGGCCGGGCCGGGTCTGAGGTCGACAGCCGCCGCTGCCATGCCAGTCACCAAGACGGCAGGCAGGCTATCGAACACGTTGGGAAGCTTCAAGCCCAGCCCTTCGACCTTGATGCCTGCGTCCAGCAGGTACTGGCATGCAAGGTCGCGCGTGAGTATGGGCAGGCATTCATCACTCCACACCTCAGCGTGGACTTTGTCCGCCTTCGCCATCCCGGACGCGCCGGAGGCCCTGTCGTTGGAGGAGAGAGCCTTGATCATGAGGTCCCAGGCATCGAACCGGCGTTGCGCAAGCTCGGTGTAGCGCTGAAATATGCGCTGCAGCTCCGCATTTGGAGCGCTGAGCTTCAGGCACTTACGGAGGACGTCGTCTGCCTCCTCGTGCACAAGCGCCGCCCACCTTACGGTTTCATGCTCGAACAGGAGGCGCCGGTACTTATCATGTCTCGCCCATTGGTCTAACTCCCAAAACGACCTTAGCATCGGGATTGACGCCCGCAGGAACTCATGTCGCGGACCTCCGGGCATATTGGGGGACGTGGCGACCTCGCCAGGTCTGATTCCGCGGGAGAATTCCTCGAGCGACACGCTGCTGGTGCAGGCCAGCAACGGTCTGGCATACCGGATTGGCACGCAGAAGTTCAGGTTCTGGCTTTCCTTCAAGGTCGCGGACGCGATGCCAACCACCCGTCCTGAGGAGTTGAACACAGGCCCGCCGCTGCTCCCCGGCGATATCGGCGCGCTGATTTGCAGCAGGTTGTAGCCACCCATCTCTCTGACTCCACTGAGCAGACCATCTGAGATGGTGTTCTCCAGTCCTCTGGGGTTACCGATTGCGACCACACGCTCACCTACCTCGATGTCGTCTGAGCGGGCCAGCTTCACAGTCGGGAGATTCCGGCCCTTCACCTTGATAACGGCGACATCCCTGGCCGAGTCGCAGCCCAGAACCGAGATTTCCTGAAACGACGCACCGTTGATGAGCTTGATTACAGCCGGGTACGCTTCGTTGATGACGTGATAGCAGGTTACTATGACGCCGGAAGGGTCCACAATGAAGCCACTGCCCAGGCCAATTGCGTCCTCCGCCGCAGAGTAGGTTGTTATCGTGACGACCGCATCGCCATAGTCCCTCTTGATTTCCACGGGCGTCATCCCGATAGCCGTAGAGACCAAGAGGGCCATCCACGCGGCCAGAGATCCCGTGATGAGATTTCTGAGTCTCAGCGACATTAGATTGACCTCGCCTTAGTTAGAGCTTGGCAGGACTCTACCTCTGTCCTGAGATTGAAATAGACCGGCAGGTGCGTGCAAGATGGCCTGGAAAGAAGGTGCCTCACGACTGTGGATGGGCAGACATCTGTCCCAGAGTGGTCACGGCCCGAAGCCGATGTGACCGCCACCACCCGGCTTAAGTTTCTTCGCGCGTTCCTCGCCAAACGGCGTAAGCTGCGCCGACATGTCCGCTTCCAGCGTCAGCAAGTCCCGCTCTGCCGCTAGCACCAGCACGTCTCGAAGCAGCGTATCTGGAATGCATGTTTCCTCGCCGAGCGCCTCAAAGGACACGCGGCGAAGGGGCTGAGCAACTTGGGCGACTAGTAGGGAGACTAGGACCCGTCCCTCGGCGGCTTCGGCAAGCGAGCTATAGTAGTCGCGGGCTGGTGTGTGCACGATGGCGGGTGCGTTGCGCGGTTTCTCTTCGGCGTCGCTAGCCCAGGATAGGTGGAAGTTTGGCTCCCTGTCCGACGCCACGGCCGCTACTGTGGGCTCTGTCCCTGTCGGTAGGCCGAAGAAGAGCAACTCCTTGCAGGCTTCCACGAAGGCGTCGCGTGTGCCAGCCCAGCGACGGCCGGACGCTCTTGGGCTATCGATGGGAGATACAGATGGCCAGGGTCTGTCGAACTGCATCGCATATTCTTCGAGGAAGTCTAGCGCGATGTGCGTCTCTTCCCCTCCAACGACATCCTGAGCGCTGACCAGCATACTGAGACCGATGCTGTGTCCGGTAGGTATGTCCACCGGGTCCCGGTTACTCACAGATAGCGAGAGCTTGCGCCCGTCGCGGGTGAACCAGCGGCCGAGGATTTCCGGTGGTTCGTTCGGGAGCTTTCTTCTCTTGATCTCAGACATGGCAACTCCCTCGAACTACTCGTCGCCGTCGAGGTCGAATTCGGCGCTGGGGTCGTCTGGGGTGCTCGGGGTGTACTCGTACGGACTAGAATTGTCGTCTGTGCTGCTCTCGTACGGGCTCAAGTATGGGCTGGGTGTTGACGGCAACTCGTAGTAGTTGTCGTACGAAGGGACTTCGTAGAGCGGGTAGGATTGCGTTTCCTCGCGGGGCGTGTAGCCGTCCGGCCGATACTTGTAGTCGTAGTACGACGGCCTCTTAAGGTAGTCGTCGAGCTTTGGCAGGTCGTACCCCTTCTCGCTGGTGTAGGGGTTGGTGTTACCATTGGAACTCCAGTTGTTCCAGTACTTGTTGTCAGGCTCAGACCGCCAATAGCCCTGAACATACGTGCCGTCTTTCCTTAGGTAGCCGTCGACCCATTGGTCAGCCAGTGCGGCGGTCAGCACGGCCATCACGGCAATGGACAGGAACACTGCAAGCTTCATCGAAACCTCCTAGTCAGGAACCACGTGATTCTAGAGTCCTTGAACTGCGTGTCAAGCGAGCCAGCGCGATATGCGTCGGTTTGAGCGCAGGTTCCGGGAAGTACCGGTGACGTAACTCCTAGCTCCGCTGGTCAAGCGAAAGAAGGCTCTTCGCGGATTCGTGTGGGTGATTTGATGGGGTGAATTTGTCCTAAGTTG
>CAZVCQ010000439.1:856-3022 GCA_964626085.1 uncultured bacterium | reverse complement strand
TCACGTTTGTTGACGTGCCCGGGTTCCTGCCCGGCACCAACCAGGAGTACGGCGGTATCATCAGGCACGGGGCCAAGCTGCTCTATGCCTTCTGCGAGGCAACCGTGCCCAAGGTGACGATCATCACACGTCGGGCATACGGCGGGGCGTACGACGTGATGTCCTCCAAGCACATCCGAGGGGACTTCAACTTCGCGTACCCGACCGCCGAGATTGCGGTAATGGGTTCGGACGGCGCGGTGAATATCATCCACCGGAAGAAGATTGCGGAGTCGGCGGACCCGGAAGGCACGCGCAAGAAGCTCGTCGAGGACTACGAAGAGACATTTGGCAACCCGTTCAAGGCCGCGGAGCTCGGGTTTGTGGATGAGGTGATTGAGTTCGAGGACACGCGGCGCCGGGTGGTTGAGTCGTTCGAGATACTAAGGCACAAACAGGCCTCGAATCCGGCGAAGAAGCACGGAAACATGCCGCTCTAGGCGAATGACGAGTGACGAAGTACGAATGACGAAGTGCAGATGACGGACAAAGAGAACCGCCAAGAGCTTGCCCTGAGTGAGCCGCGCCGGAAGAAGAGATTCTTCGACTCGTCGGACTCGCTCAGAATGACAGGCGGCGCGGCGAGTCGAATGGGACGCCAAGAACGCCAAGACCGGCCCGGAGTCCACCACAAAGACACCAAGACACAAAGAAGCCGGCATTCTGTTATTCCGAGGGAGTCCGTTCGGCAAGCTCAAGGTAGGCTCCGCGAGTCGAGGAATCTCTCAGGACCATCCGCAGATTACGCAGATGACGCAGATTGCAGCTCAAACACTCGGATCCCTGAATCTAGAATCCGTTCCTCACTGTCACCCCGACGCCGAGGAGGGGTCTCGTCCGGTGTCAGAGGGAATCCGCAGAATACGCAGATGACGCAGATTCGGTCTGAGAGTTCCACATTCCCTCGCCCCTCTGGGGAGAGGGCAAGGGTGAGGGGATCTTTGGTCGGCTTGCTATGACACCGAAGGACCGCGAGGAGTTGAGAAGGCTTGTCGAGAAGTGGGAGCAAGAGACCGTAGCTCCTGTACTTAAGAAGGCACCGGAGCGGGCGGAGGCGAGCGAGACGGTTTCGGGCCTGCCGCTGAAGCGGGCGTACACGCCTGAGGACTGGGCAGACGATAGCTACGGCGAGCAGCTGGGGATGCCGGGTCAGTTCCCGTTCACGCGCGGAGTCCAGCCGACCATGTACCGAAGCCGCTTCTGGACCATGCGCCAGTATGCCGGGTTTGGCTCAGCCGAGGACACGAACAAGCGCTACCACTACCTGCTGGGGCAGGGGCAGACCGGGCTGTCGGTCGCGTTCGACCTGCCGACACAAATGGGTTATGACTCGGATTCGGCGATGGCCAAAGGCGAGGTCGGCAAGGTCGGGGTCGCCATCTCGTCTCTCGAGGACATGGAGACGCTGTTTGCAGGAATTCCGCTCGACAAGGTCTCGACCTCGATGACCATCAATGCCACGGCTGGCGTGCTGCTCGCCATGTACTGCGTTGTTGCGGAGAAGCAGGGCAAGAGCATCGCCGGTCTGCAGGGCACGATACAGAACGACATTCTGAAGGAATACGTGGCGCGCGGGACGTACATCTTCCCGCCTCGGCCATCGCTTCGGCTTGTGACTGACATCATCGCCTGGTGCGCGGAGAACGTGCCGAAGTGGAACACGGTGAGCGTGTCCGGCTATCACATGCGCGAGGCAGGCGCGACCGCGGTGCAGGAGGTTGCGTTCACCATCGCGGACGGGCTAGAGTATATCAAGGCCGCATTGAGCGCCGGGCTCGCGATAGACAAGTTCGCGCCGAGGCTCTCATTTTTCTTCGCGGCGCACTCGAACATCCTTGAAGAGGTGGCGAAGTTCCGTGCGGCAAGGCGGCTTTGGGCGCGGCTCTTGCGGGAGCGGTGGAACGCCTCGGACGATTCGTGCAAGCTCAGATTCCACACCCAGACCGGCGGCGTTACCCTGACTGCCCAGCAGCCGGAGAACAATGTCATTCGGGTCGCCTACCAGGCGCTGGCGGCGGCGTTGGGCGGGACCCAAAGCCTGCACACGAACTCGCGGGACGAGGCCCTGGCCCTGCCGAGTGAGGAGTCGGTGCTGATTGCTCTGCGAACCCAGCAGATTGTCGCGCA
>CAZVCQ010000439.1:0-846 GCA_964626085.1 uncultured bacterium | reverse complement strand
CACGAGTCGGGTGTTGCGGACACGGTTGACCCGCTGGCCGGGTCGTACGCGGTCGAGTCCCTGACCGATGAGATTGAAAAGCAGGCCCGGGAACTGATTGGCAAGGTTGAGCAGATGGGCGGTGTGGTTCCGGCGATTGAGCAGGGATTTATGCAGAACGAGATTGCCGACAGCGCCTACAAGTACCAGCAGGCGGTGGAGAAGAAGCAGAGGATAGTCGTCGGGGTGAATAAGTTCGAGGAAGGGATCGAGGATTCGAGGGACCAGGGATTCGAGGGCAAGCTGCTGAAGGTGGACCCGGCTCTCGGCGACAGCCGAGCGGCTGAACTTGCCGTGCTCAAACAGAAACGGGATGGGCCGAAGCTCGCCTCGGCGCTCGGAGCCTTGAGGGACGTCGCACGCGGGACAGGGAATCTGATGGAGGCTGTCCTGGTTTGCGTGCGGACAGGGGCTACCGTCGGCGAAATCTCGGATGGACTAAGGGCGGTTTTCGGAGAGTATGACCGGCTGCGCTAGGAGAGCATAATGGTAAAGAACGTATCCCACATCGCCATAGCCGTTCCGAATGTCGACGAGGCGGCGAAGTTCTACGAGGAGAAACTGGGTCTGAAGCTGGTCGGTCGTGAGGACGTTTCCGGCTCGAAGGTGACTGTCGGTTTCATACCGGTCGGGGAGACCCGCATCGAACTCCTGCAACCAGCCGCTCCCGACTCGCCCGTCACGAAGTTCCTCGAGACACGCGGGCCGGGCCTCCAGCACATCTGCTTTGAGGTTGACGATGTGGCGGCCGAACTGAAGCGGCTGGACGCTGCCGGGGTGAGGCTGATCGACAAGGTGCCGCATCCG
>CAZVCQ010000438.1:0-3026 GCA_964626085.1 uncultured bacterium | reverse complement strand
GCCGTCGGGCGCGAAATCCAGTCGATCCTGTGACTCAATGTCGGGTTTAGGGTTGCAGCACGTCAGATCTGGCCCGCCGTGACACCGGACCTCGTGCTTCGCGTCCCGTTACGTCACCAAGCCCTGAGCCGTGGGCCATCGGGTGCCGGCCGCCGCGGGCAACTGCCCGCGTTTGCCTCTGGCATGACACGATTTCCTTATCAGAACCTGACGTTCAAGAGTCTCATGTCCAGCGCGACGACCGGTTCCTCGCCCGCAGGTTCGCCCCTGAGCCCGATGCTCGGCACGAGCAGACGGTCTTCGAGGCGGCTGTTTTCCCTGCAGCCGCAGGACGGGCTCAGGTTGTAGCCGATGACCGCACCGGCCGGCGGCGCGGCGAGAGCCGGTATGAGCAGTAGCGCTCCAGGCTTGTCGCTCTTCTCCAACTCGGCAGCGGCAAACACCAGGCCAAGGCTGACCGATAATCCGGCCAGCGCTCCGACAGAAGCCCAGGACGCGACGTGGTCCTGTCGAGCCATGCTTCCGACCAGCCACGTTCCGAGGGCCGAGCCCGCCGTGTAGCCGACCGCCATCCCGCCGATTCGGGCATAGGGCGGCAGGATTGGTCCCTTAAACAGGTCGCCGGGCTCGCCCGCCGCCCAGACCGCGACATAACCCAGCCCGAGACCGAGTGCGCTGCCCGCGGCGACCGCCCCACCAACCTCGCTCGAGACCAGGCCGAGGCCCGGCCCGCCGTTGGACGACTCCCCGAACAGGGACATGGGCTGTGCTCGTGCGCCTGCGAGCAGGAAGGCGAGCAGAACAGGCACGAACCGGACCGGACGTAACAGGCTCATCGCAGGTTTCCTTTCGGCTGTCCAGGCATCGTTCATGAGATGGCGCCTGCCTCGGCTATTCCGACTCCGTGAAACGGCGGCGGACCTTTTCCACGATCTCTCGTTTGCTCATCTTGTCGACCGTCTCCATGTCGATGCTGCGGCCGCGGGCCGGGACCAGCTGGATGCGCTTCTTCAGTTCGCCCTTCGCCTCGCCCGGGCCGAAAATCAGGACGGTCTCCGCGCCCCGGACGTGCGCCGCCACCGTGTCGTAGTAACGGTCGAGCTCCCCGGTGTACTCCCGCTGTCGGTTGTCGTCGGCCGGGACGGCCTGCGACTCGAACCGACCGCCGTGGCGTGAGCGTGCTGCGCGCTGGATCTGCTTCTCGGCGTTCGACTCAAAGGTCTTGGTCTCTTCGTCCTTGTCGGAAATCGTCACGACAACGGCCCGTCGATGGTCAATCCACAAGCCTGCTACAGGTTTCATAGTATCCTCTCTTCTCGTCGGACCAGTCCATGCGGCGTCTTGGCCTTGGGCAAGTCCTTGTGCAGCTTCATCATCGTCTCGACCAAGCTCCCCATCCGGTGCCGGCCCTACGGCCAATCTGCAATCTACAATCTGCAATCTGAAGTGCCGCTATGCCGCGCCTAGACATAGTTCTGGAATAGGGGTCCCGCATTTCCTCCCATTATCCCAATTCTCCTCGTCATACCTCGACGCCGAATGCGGGAGCTGGCCTCAGTCGCTGCCGGGCGACTGGTCGGCGTCGTGAACCAACATCGCAGAGGCGTCGGACTCCGGGCAAGCGCAGCCGACTTCGCGCCGGAAGCGGCGCGACGCTTTGCGGAAGTAATCCACAAGCGCCGCCGGCGACGCACCCTTCGTGTCCTCCATGACTCGCTCCTGCAGGCGGTCCTTCAGTTCCAGCGTATGCAGCCCGGGCTCGACCGGAAACCGCTGCCATGACTGACTACTCATCGAAGCTCATCTCCTTCGGGCTCACAATCGTGAGCAGACCGTGAAACACCCGCCGGTGACCGATGTGTCCAGGCACAATCTCCAAGAGGGTTTCGTCATTGCTTCTCTACTGTCTCTGTACTACAGCAGGTCCTGCTGGGCTGGCAAGCCCTCAACGATTCGCATCTCTCTTCCATCCGGGCCGAAAGCTGTCAGCCGTCGGCCAGCCGTTCGCGTTGGTTCGGCTGGTTCGTACAACGTCCATCGCTAGTCGACTGCCTCAACTGGAAACTGGAACCTGGTAACTGGTCACTCGCGGCCGATGGCCGCGTCAATCTGCAATCTGAAATGCCGCTATGCCGCGCCTTGCCGCCGTCATCAAATGGGATGGCTGTTGCTACCCCACCTGCGCGTCACCTCGCGGAGGCAGACGGTGGAAGTGGAACTGACCGGATGCGAGCTTCGGTTGTAACAGTGAAGCGGCCGACCAGCGACGCCCCTGCGGCAAACACCCGAGTAAGGTGGTTGTGGATGTACTCCGGCGACTTGGCGTGGATTCTGAGAAACACGATCCCGGGCGGCGTGGGCAGCCGGCGTCGGAACACGAGTTCTCCGAAGTCGCGGTCAAAGGTGATGACTACCCGCTGCTGGGCTGCACCCAACGCAAGCACCTCCTCATCCGGTGCTCCGGGGCAGACGGACAGAACGGGCACTACGTCGTGTCCGTCCGCCTGCAGACCGCGGATTGCCTCCAGGGGAACGTTTTCGTCAGCGAGGAAACGGGGCTGACTCAAGGCAGAGCGTAGACGGTCTCTTCCTTGAGCACACGGGCGGCGTAGTTCAGGGCGGCCGTGATGTCCTCGTGCGTGAGCTGCGGGTAGTTCTCCAGAATCCGCTGCTCGGTCCACTCGTTCGCCAGCAACTCCAGCACGAACTCCACGGCCAGGCGCGTGCCCTTGATGATGGGCTTGCCCGCCAAGACCTTCGGCTCAACGACGATTCTATCGTGCCATTCCATACCTGATTATATGCTGTTTCCTCGCTCAATCAAGCCGGCCTCACCCTTCGCCGCACCACGGCCGCAAGCCGTCGGCTATCATCATCGTCTCGACCAAGCTCACCATCCGAGGCCGAGCCCTGCCGCCAATCTGCAATCTAGAAGCTGCAATCTGAAATGCCGCTGTGCCGCGCCTTGTCAGCCGGCCTGTCTGGCCGACCGGGTCTTACCGATTTAGTCCAAACGTACTGGGTGC
>CAZVCQ010000437.1:0-3038 GCA_964626085.1 uncultured bacterium | reverse complement strand
CAGTTCGTGGCCGTGCGTCCCAGACTACCGGTTTCCGGCCGGCCTCCTAGGGGTCAAGTGAGAGGACGAAAGTCGAGGGCAAGACGATTCACCTGCTTGTCCATCCACTCCAGCGGAAACTGACCCAGGGACGGCGGCGACGAGAACCAACAGAGAGGAAGGTGCGAAAGGAGGAAGAGAGGAAGGGGCGAACGAAAGAAGAGAGGAAGGGGTGAAGGGAGGAAGAGAGGAAGCGAACGGAGGAAGGAGCATGCGTCAGCGCTGCGTCGGGGAGCGACGAGAGGAAGGGTGCGAATAGAGGGAAAAAAGAGGAAGGTGTGAGGGGAGGAAGAGAGGAAGGGGCGGAAGGAGGAAGGGAGGAAGAGAGGAAGCGAACCGAGGAAGGAGCATGCGTCAGCGCGGTGAGGGAGAGCCTCGACGTGAGTCGGGAGTTGTACTCCGGTCGAAGTGGGTATCGAGGCTGACGAGGATCGTCATCACTTGGACCGCTTGTCGCGCGCAAGAAAGAGGCTTGGGTTGGCCCTGGCTTCGAGGATCTTGTCTGCTTCTTTCTCGACGAAGGCCAGGTATGCCCGCATGCCCATCCGTTTCGCCTCAGCCGCCAGCTCCTCTTTGACTCGCCAGACTTCTTCCTGCCAGTCTCGCTCGCGTTCCTCGTCATGCTTCATAGACGACAACCTCCTCGGGTGTCATGATACGGAAGTTGAACTCATAGCCGCTGCCAAGCGTGATTGCCTTGACCTGCCGCTCGACGCTCAGGTTGGCGATATGACGGAAGTTCCAGGTCACCAGAATGTCGAGTTCAGGCCGGACGACCAAGGTGGCGATATGCACGGCATCATCAACCTTCGTCGCTGGTATCGCGCCCTTACTCACGTACTCCTCCGCGAGCAGGGCCACGTCACGTTGCAGGTCGGCATCCAGCTTCAGAACCTGGACACCAGTGTCGTTGAGCAGTTCGAACATGGCGTCCCGGAGTTGCGCGTCCTCAGTCCTTTCGAGTTCCAGCACAGTAGCGGCTCCAGCGTAGCCCTCGAAGACGCCGTCTCGAATCTGGACGAACAATCGCTGCGTTGCGTCGCGCTTGCTGCGGTTCACCTCGCGCCGGTCGAAGTGGAACCCGAAGACCGAGGTTTCAAGATAGAGCTTTGTTCTCTTCATATGCCGGGTCCGGAATCCACGCGACATTATGGAGTATCGTGCCGGGATGTCAAATCGGCGGACATGACGGCCGACAGCTCACAGCTAGCAGCCAACGGCTACGGGCACGTGCGGGCGCGAGGCATTGCAGATTTCAGATTGCAGATTGCCGCGGCCACGGGCCGCGAGTTTCCAGGTTCCAGGGACCAGTGTACAGGTCCGAGTCGGCCTTGGCGAGCTTGGCGGTTTCTTATGCGACCGTGTGTGCCTTGACGCCGGGCACGGTTCGTGTATCATAACCTATTCTATAGGTGGTATGACCTAACTGATAGGTGGTGCCCAGTGGTACTAGTACCGTTGCTCGGTTCGCCGGCCAAGGAGGCTGTGTTGCTCTATGTCCTCACGCATGGGGAGGCATACCCCAGTGAGATGGCAACCGCCCTCGGCCGGGCGCTGGTCGTGGTCCAGAACCAGTTGTCGCGCCTTGAGGACGGCGGCGTTGTGGTCAGCCGGTTGCGCGGTAGGGTGCGGCTTTACCAGTTGAATCCGCGCTATCCGTTCCGCAAGGAGCTGGAGCGGCTGCTGTGGCGCGCGCTGGAATTCTATCCAGCGGACGAGCGCGAGCGGCTCTATACTCCGCGTCTCCGGCCGCGGCGGGCAGGCAAGCCGATCCGTTATGTCGAAGGCCGCTAGCCTCCGGGCGCTCGCCGCCCGAATCAGCTCGAAGCTCGGCGAGCATGGCATCAGGGCCGTGCTCTGCGGCGGTTCCTGCGTGACAATCTACGCTAGAGGTCGGTATGCGACCCGAGACTTTGACTTCGTCCTGAGCAGCAGCTACCGCGACAGCGATGTGGCAGCGGCGCTCGCCGAACTCGGATACCGTCCTGATTCCTCGGTGTCGGGCGCGTTCACCCATCCGGACGAGGAGATGATAGTGGACATCCGTCCGGCGCCGCCTTCACTTGGCGATGAGCCTATCGGCGAGCCGGCCGTGCTTGCGGCCGGACGGCACAGGCTTGTGCTGCTGTCGCCGACCGACTGCGTGAAGGACCGGCTTGCGCACTTCTACTACTACAACGACAGGCAGGGGTGCGAGCAGGCCATCCTGGTCTGTCTGGCGCAGCGGGTGAACATGCGCGAAGTCGGGCGTTGGTCGCGGGCCGAAGGTCAGGAGACGGGATTTGCCGAGTTCCGGCGCGAACTCAACCGCCGTCGGCGAGCTGCACGCGGGGCCCTTCACATTCGAGATTCAAGATTGTAAATTGACGCGGACTGGGTCCGTGAGGTTCCAGGGACCAGTGTCCAGGTCCGAGCCGGCCTTGGCGGTCTTGGCGAGCTTGGCGGTTATCCCATTCCCGAGTGTCGATTGACGATTGTAGATTGACGGACGATCTAGCGGCGGGTTCTTCGGCGGGGACGGTCGAGGGCGACGAAGGCGAGTTCGCGGGGAGTGATTAGTGATGAGCGATGAGTGCTGAGTGCGGAGGGACGAGCGGGATCGATGAGTGGCGAACGATGAACGCCGAACACGACAGGATAGCCCAGAACGGCGAGCGATAGGCGCGGAACGATGAGTGCGGGCGCCGGAATGCGAGAACGCAGAGCGGCGAACTTGCGGACCTGATCGAAGCTCCTGAACCTCAGCCCGAGCTCCCCGGTCATCGGCAAGGCATCAATTTTCCGGTTCAACCATTACCTCCAGATATGTAGTATACAACATACTCCCCCGATCGCCAGTCCTTGTCCTAAGTACCCTATCCTCAATCCTCTATCCTCTCTCCTCGCTGCGACCCCTCCTATGCCTCGTAGCTACCCACATAGCTTCCGAAGTCACGACCCAAGGGGTGATGTCCTATAATTCCTGTAAATTCAGGGACGGTTTTGATCGGGAATAGAAG
>CAZVCQ010000436.1:0-3043 GCA_964626085.1 uncultured bacterium | reverse complement strand
TACCGATGGAGCTGGAGCGCGGATATCGCCCCGGACGGCTCATTCCTCTATGTTACATGTGGCAACGGCGAGGATAGTGGAGCAGTGGCGGTGGTGCGGACGTTCGACAACAAGGTCGTCCGCGTCATTGGGATGCCTGACGTCGTTCTTGACGTGGCGCCATCTCCGGATGGCCAGAAGCTGTACGTAGCAGGCGGCAACGGCAAGTTGTACGTTGTCAGCCGCTAGGACAAGGGATGTGGTCGCCTCTTACGCCGTGCATGGACGAGTCGGAATCAGAGATGTGCTCGTGATGCGCATCCGTTCGGCGGCGCTAGCCCTGTTGGTATTGGCGTCGAGCTGCATGCACAATCGGCCCGGAGTTCCACCAGATGCCTATCGGCTTGTGGATTCGGTCACGATCGGAGACCAGGGCCTGTACGACGCTCAGGTACTGCCCAACGGCAGGTTCATCTACGTCCTCGACATGTGGGCCGAGGCGCTATCTGTCGTGCGGACGTCGGACCTGGATCTTGTCACCCAGATTCCGCTCAATCAGGGATGGTGGGGCGATGCACCGGAAGCACAGGTCATGTGCTCTCCCAGTAGCGACTACGTTTACGTAATGCCGTATAGCTATGACTACGTAGGGGTCGTCCGCACTGCAAGCCAGCTGGTGGTCGACAGTCTGAGGCTAGGTGAAGAGATTGAAGTTACTTGTTCCGCCATTTCCTCCGATGGGCGACACCTCTATGTGGCCATCGATGCTGAATCGGGCTTCGTCGTTGTGTCCCGCCTGCCCGAGAACGTTGTCGAAGACACCATCTTCACGCTCGGCGCGTGCACGTCGATGGAGGTCGCGCCCGACGGCTCCCGCCTCTATGCCATAGACATCGACGAGGGGCGTGTTTGCGCTACAAGCCTGCCAGACAACGCCATCGAATGGCAGGTGTCCGACGAGGATGTGTCAGATGACCCGGGTGCGTTCGTCGTGCACCCAAGCGGCAGCCCTCTCTACGTACTCGGTGACGAACGCATTTCGGTTCGAGAGTCTGGCACGGGTTTGCTGGTTGGCAGTATTCCGGTGTCCTCCCACCGGCGTCCTGACATCGCCCCAGACGGGTCGTATCTCTACGTCACATGCACCGGCAGTGCCGGCAATGGAGCAGTGGCCGCCGTCCGGACTTCCGACAACGAAGTCGTCCGTGTGATCGCGATGCCCACCGAGGTCTATGACGTCGCGCCATCGCCGGACGGGCAGAAGCTGTACGTGACAGGCGACAACGGCAAGTTGTACGTCCTCAGCCGCTAGGCAGAGCCGAGTCAGTCCTTCAGCTTCTTCAGAATGTGACGGGCGAGGGGCTCCGCTATCTCGCGGTGCCTTGGTACCGGCTGGCACACTCGAGTTCGCGGGTTCTGAAACCAGTCGTGGCGGCCGCCGTGGCGGATCAGCACGCACCGAGCCTTGAGTATCTCACGAACCAGATCGGTTCGTTTCACGAGACACGGAGTTCGGCCAGCTTTCTCACACCAGGTACGTGTCCCTGCGTGATGTCACTGTGGATGTCTTTGAGGTTTTCCTGCAACTCGGTCAACGACTCGCCCTGGGTCATGTAGTCGGGATACTCAGCAAGATATCCGAGCCATGCGTCGGCTTCCTGCCAGTAGACGTACTTGACGGTGCGTCCGCCTCGTGTTCTCCGCGAGCGGGCGCGTCTCGTGGGCGCAGCCTTTCGGGTCATTCTGGTGCTCATATATTACCTCAACGCCAGTATAGCATCGCTCAAGCCTAGGTCAAGGACACTGCCCCGGCTGTCCTCCTGGATGCGAGTTCGGCCTTGCCAGCGCTTGGTCATTCCTTCGCCCCGACCATCCTGACGACGCCGTTGTCTCCGTCGACCTGAATCATCTGCCCGGTCTTGATTAGCTTGGTGGCCGGGCCGACGTTCACCACCGCCGGAATGCCGTACTCGCGCGCAACGATGCTGCCGTGGCTGAGCAACCCGCCCTGATCCATCACAATTCCGGCCGCGGGGATGAAGTAGGGCGTCCAGCCCGGGTCAGTGAACGGCGCGACGAGGATTTCCCCGGGCAGGACCTGCTCCGTACCGGCGAGGAGTATCACGCGGGCCGGGCCGGTCACGATGCCCGGGCTGACCGCGAGCCCGGACAGTTCCTCGGACGTTGAGTCGAACACGTCAGGCTTGTGCTTCGCCGGGTCATACCTGCCGATGACAATCGCCGGCGGGGAGAGGGCGAGGTTCCGTTCGTACTCAGCCTTCCGTTCCGCGACCTTGGCGCGTACGTCGAACCCGGCGTTGCCGCTGACAATCGGCGCGATCTCCTCAAGCCGCAGGAAGAACATATCGTCCGCCTCGGCCAGCACTCCGCGCGCGGCCAGCCTGCGTCCAAGTTTGACAACCAGCGCACGTGTGTCGGCGATGATGCGGATGGCCGCGTCCTTCACGTTCTCGCGGATGGCGGCGGAAAGCTGCGCCTTGCGTACGACGTAGTTGAAGACCCACCGCTTGACCGGGTTGCGCAGGCGGCCGAGCAGCCCGACGTGGAGGCGTTCGCGTTCCTCGGCGTGGCGCCGCTGGTCGGCTTCAGGGTCGGCCTTGCTCCCGGCGCGGATGAAGTTGCGGACGACGTCGAGCACGTAGTCCGGCTGCTCGCGCCAGCGCGGGTTGTACATGTCCATCTCGCCGCGGGCGTGGTGGCCGTGGAGGTGCATGAATCGGTCCCAGCGAGCGAGGAATTCGCGGCCTGCCGTCGAAGCCTCCAACTGCGGCCGGACTCCCGGCCATTCGGCAGGGGAGAGCAGGATGCTGCGGGCGTCCGGTGACGCGGCTGCGTCACGCGCGAGTCGCCAGAGCGCGATTCCCGCTTCAGCGCTCTGCAGTTCGCCGGTGCCGGCAAGCAGGCGGCTCGCATTCGCCCCGGTCGCGTCTTTGAGCCATTTGCGGCACAGGTCGTAGAGCACCGATGTGAACATCATCCCGGCAAGGGCATAGCCCAGGCCGTCGCCGCTGACGCCCATCTGTTCCATCGTCGCTGCTGCTTT
>CAZVCQ010000435.1:0-3081 GCA_964626085.1 uncultured bacterium | reverse complement strand
AGAGTGGCCTCTTCTTTCCACCGTAAATCAAGTCCCAATGTCGGGACTAGGGCGGCTGACTTGACTTGCGGGCCGGCGGTGGCATTGTATAATGCTCTGTCCTTGGAGGACACAGTGGCTGAACTGCTCAGGAAGGAAACCGAAGCCGGCAACGTACGCTGGACCAGGCTTGCCGCCCAGTTTGACGGCGAGCCGCAGCTTCGTAGGTTGCTGCTCCATAAGTTGGCGGACTGCTTTGTCCGTCCGATTCGGTGAAAGGGGAGATACGATGGCAAACGAAACCGTTCTCATTCTGGAAGACAACCTGACCGAATTGAACCTGGTGTCGAAGCAACTATCCGCGGCCGGGTACCAGGTGATACCGGTCGTGGAAGGCAGCATGGCAGTCGAGACTTGCTTTGCCAGGAAACCCGACCTGGTTGTGTGCGACCTCGCCATGCCAGGCATGGATGGGTTCGAGTTCATACGCCGGTTGCGGCGGAGGAAGTTCGACGCGCCGATCGTCGTCGTTTCCGGGCTGGATATGGGAAAGACGGCGTTGGCGGCAGGAGCGAATGCGTATCTATCGAAACCAGTAGACCGGCAGCTGTTGGTCTCCACCGTTGAAAAGGAGATAGCCGCGGTCCGCGCGCACGCCCGCGGGACGCGGAAGCACGTCCTGGTGTACGAGGACGAACCGATGGCTCAGCGGCTGTTGCGCACGACGCTGGAGCCGGAAGGGTATCGCGTGACCGCGGTCGAGACCGGTGCGGCCGCGCTGGAGGTCGTCGAGAACGACCCGCCGGATCTGGTTGTGTGCGACATCTTCGTGCCTGGGGTGGATGGCATCCAACTGATCACCCAGTTGCGCCAGGAATACAACTACAAGGCGCCGATACTGGTCGTGACGGCCCACGCCGAGGAGGAATATCGCCGGCTCACGCTGGAGGCCGGGGCCGATGCTTTCATGGCCAAGCCGGTCGAACGGACCGAACTGCTGGCCCGCGTGAAGGAACTGCTCGCCGGGGGAAGTTGAAGCGACGGACCGTGCTGGGGACGACAGCGGCGCCACCGGTCAAGGTTAGCTCGTAGTCAGTCCGGAGAAGTCAGGCTCAACTCCCGGTAGAGGAGAGCGATTCCCGATGCATGCGGTTTCAGCCTGAGGATCCTGGATGGAGGGTCGTTCGCGTCTTTGGTGCGAGACCCCAGTCTGCAGGCTATAGGGAAAGTCGGGAAAGGGCGAGGGTGGTGAGGGCGGTGTCTGACTGGGGCCGCCGAGGTCAGGGGAGGAACTGGATGTCAGACATCAGAGGCCAGAAGTGCGGACGGCGAGCGGTAGTCTCCGACCGCCCGCAGCGGCGCGTCAATCAGCGGGCCGAGGACCGGGGGGGTCACGCTTCACGCCCGGCGCCGGCCGCCGCCGCCGGCACTGCGATCCGGAGCGAAGCACGTCACCGAAGAATACATGACAGTCTCTGCACATGTCGGCGCCGTAGGCGATGGCGGCACGGATGTCGAGTTCCTCAATTGTCGGGTAATCCTTCAGAATCTCCGGAATGCTCATGCCGCCAGCAAGCTTGTCCAGAATCGTAGACACCCAGACGCGCTGGCCCCGGATGTGGGGCTTGCCGAAGAAGACGTCGGGGTCGACGGTTATGCGTTCAAGCAGCGGGTTCATACTCGCTTCCTAGGTATCACTGTAGCCAGCCGCGCCGACGAAGTCAAGCCAAGGCTATGCGGAAGCACTGCCGGTTTGGTCTACCTCCCCCCACAATCCAGATGGCATGCTGATAGGGGAAGGGGTTTGGGGTCAAGGAATCAAGGGGTGAGAAACCAGGGATGAGGGTTGGAGGCGGAGGGAAAGAGGCGGGCAGGGCGAGGGAGGATGGAGCGCCGGACAGACGGGAGATAGCAGTCAGGCGCCATCCATTGGTTGCGATATTGTCGAGTCGGCTACCGGAGGTCCCGGCTCGGACCTACAGTGCGTGAGGTGGGATTTCGTCGAGGCGGAAGACGGGGCCGTCTTTGCAGACGAGCTTGGAGCCGAGGTTGCAGCGGCCGCACTGGCCGATGCCGCATTGCATCTTCGCTTCGAGCGTGGTGTAGATACTCTCTTCGGGCCAGCCCAGTTCCTTGAGCGCTGCCGCGGTTAGCTTGATCATGATCGGCGGGCCGCAGACGACGGCGATGCGGTTGTCGGGTTTGAGCCCGAGGTCTTTGGCCACCACCGGGACGAACCCGACGCGGCTGTTCCAGCCTTCAGCCGGGAAGTCGATTGTCGTGTGCAGCTTGACGAAACTGTCGCCCTTCCAGGCCGCGAGGTCGTCCTTGAATAGCATGTCGGCCGGAGTGCGGGCGCCAAAGAGAATCTCGAGCCCGGCAAAGTCCGAGCGGTGCGCCGCAACGTAGTCGACCACCGGGCGCAGCGGCGCAAGTCCGATGCCGCCGCCGATGATGTAGACGTGCTTCCCTTTCCAGTCTTCCACCGGGAAGGGGTGGCCATACGGTCCACGCACGCCCACGACTTCGCCTTCGCCCGCGCGATGGAGCATCTTGGTCAGATGGCCCATCCGCTTGACCGACACCGCGAACCGTTTGTGGTCCGGAGCCAGCCGGCTGACCGCAAAAGTCGCCTCGCCGTAGCCCTGCACCGACACCTCGACGAACTGGCCGGGCAGGGAGTCCATCAACGACCCGTCGTTGAACTCCATCTCGAAGCTCATCACGTCGGCCGACTCGTTCGTCACTTTGACGAGCGTTGCCGGGCGCGGTACCAACTCGGTGGTTGCCACTAGGATACCTTCGCCGTCGACCGCTTCGCGTCCGCTCGCTCTTTAAGTCGGGTTCCCAGTTGCGGGAAACTGCGCCGGATCGGACAGATGAGCACGCAGCGGCCGCAGCCGGTGCAGGAACTCATGCCGTGTTTGTGGAAGCTGTGGGCAAACTTGTCGAGGGTGCGGTTGCGCAGCCGCGACGCGTTGGTCCGACGCGGGTTGTGCCCGCTCGTTTCACGCGAGTAGGAAAGGAACTGGCAGCTGTCCCATGCCGTCACCCGCTCGCCTTCGTCCCCGAACTTCTCGTCGGCCACGAGGTAGCAGGTGC
>CAZVCQ010000434.1:0-3085 GCA_964626085.1 uncultured bacterium | reverse complement strand
CTGTGTCCCGGAAATATCCTGCTGCTTGCGGAGCATCACGAACTCAATGGAGATGCCCTCGCCCTCCACGGCCTCGGCGGCTGCCGTCGACTCTTGCGCCAGAAATTCCTCTAGGGTGCCCTGATGGATCCGGAATCCGTCAGCAGCAAACAGGTCGAACCCCCCATCGGAATACTGGATTTGTCCGACCCAAGCCCGCTGTTGAGAATCGTAGTTGTATGCGCATGAGAACGGCCACTGGTACCAATGTTCCTCGGTGGACCGAGGCGTGGGCGGAGGGGAATAGTTGTCCGTGGACAAACTGTTGAACGATATTATCGGGTCTACCTGCTTGGCGACGTAGATGAAGCGGACCACTGCCAGCAGCGGACGATGCTTGGATGTCAGCACCCAGTAGCAGAGCACACGTTTCCTAGTTTCCTCTACCGTCCAGCCGCACTTCTGCCTAGCAGCCGATGTGAACTGGTCGAGAATCTGCTGTCTGGAGAGGCGGGGTTGGCGAGCGCACGAGCACAGCAGCAAAGCAAGAGCTAGAGGCAGGAATGCGATTCCGCATGTGCGAATCGCAGTCAGTCTTCGTTTCATGATCATCTGCTCCCTTCCGTAGGTAGGACCCTGATCGAGGATCTTCCTGTTACCGCGCCTCCGATTCCGGCGTAGGCCCGCGGCAGCCTGCCTCCTCCGTCAGCGACGGATTCGGGCTAGCCCCGGGGAATTCTAGGACTCGTGAACGGGGATGTCAAATAGGCGGTCGGAATTGGGACGGGGACCGATGCCCTTGTCGCTTCGGAACCCATTTCGAATCGCGTCCCCGAAACACCCGGGATCACGTCCTCGGGCCTCCTAGTGACTCAAGTCCAAGTTCCTTGCCGCAATAGCGGCACACCGTTGCTTCTTCCTTGACTACCTCGGCGCAGAAGGGACACTTCTTCATCTTCTTCTCTCTGATGGAAGCAGCAGCCAATGTCAGTACCATCCCCAACGCCAGGACAATCCAACCCCAGCCATCATAGCTCACAGTCGCTGCATCCTCGAAAGATATCCCTCGTATGCTGCTATTGACGGTTCGCACCCCATCTATCACACCCAGGAGAGAAAGTCCGCCGGTAAGCCACAGCCACCTGTATCTACCGAGTATGGTCAAGAGTATCGAGGCCAGAGCAAACACTATTATGATCCCCCCGCCTCGTGCCGGGATTGCCCGGTGCCCCATTGAGAAGGAACTCCATATCGGCGTACACGTTCCCGTGATTAGCACCAGCGCTCCCACGATCCCGAGCAGTCTCAGATATAGCCTCTTCAATGGCACCTCGCACTCACCTGCATTAGCTGCACGCATTGCCGCCCACGCTTCTGTGTCGCGCGGAAGCAACACAGCACAGGCTCCGCCTTCGTGCCTGACTCTAGGGTCGGTAAGGTCACATCGTGGGATAGGCCGTTAAAGCCACCCCTTCACCAGCGCCTCTGCAAGTAGCTGACGGAGACAAGCCAATGGCATAGTCGGAGCATCCTGGCCCCAGCTACCATTTCCTCTGTAGTAGCCAAAGCGTAGCTCCCGATCTCCGTCCTCATACTTGAGTTGCTGCAGGACTAGTCTCTTGCCATCTGCATCAGGCTGGTCAACTGAGATTGTGCCGACCACCTCGTGTTTCCGCATTTCGTACACGTTACCTCCTCGTGCGTGCTCAGGGAAATCGGGACGCAGTCCATATCTAGCCCAACGTCGATTATGGGCCGGATTCACGCGCCTACATGGACGGATTCTAGGGTTGGCGGGGACGAAAGTCAAGGTGAGGTCCACGTGTAGGGAAATAGGGACACTTCCCCATTTATTGACTGATTGGGCGGCGGGTATGCTACGGGCATGCCTAGAATAGCTCGTGTTGTGGCGGTGGGTATGCCGCACCACGTCACCCAGCGCGGCAACAACCACTGCGACGTGTTCTTTGTCGATGACGACCGACGTTTCTACCTCTGGACACTGGCTCAGTACCGGCGGAAGTACAGCGTCGATATCTGGGGCTACTGCCTGCTGGACAATCACGTGCATTTCCTGGCAGTGCCGCAGGAGGTGGATTCCCTTGCGCGTTGCTTTGCCGGCGCAAACATGGTCTATACCCAGCGTATCAACCGCAAACAGAGCCGGAGTGGCCGACTCTGGCAGAACCGGTTCTTCTCCTGCCCGGTGGACAAAGACGAGTATCTCTGGCCTGTGCTCAGGTACATCGACCGCAACCCGGTTCGGGCCAAGCTTGTGTCCAAGGCAGGGGACTATCGCTGGTCGAGCGCCCGGCACCACGTCACCGGGGGAAAAGAGGGACACTTCCCTATTTCTTGACAGGCTGAAGCGGGTGGCTATGCTTCGGTCATGTCTAGGATAGCGCGAGTCGTAGCGGTCGGGCTGCCGCACCACGTCACCCAGCGCGGCAACAACCGCTGCGACGTGTTCTTTGACGATGACGACCGACGTTTCTACCTCTGGACGCTGGCTCAGTACCGGCGGAAGTACGGCGTCGATATCTGGGGCTACTGCCTGATGGATAATCACGTGCATTTCCTGGCTGTGCCGCACGAGACGGACTCCCTTGCGCGTTGCTTTGCCGGTGCGAACCTGGTCTATACGCAGCGTATCAACCGCAAGCATGGCCGGAGCGGCCGACTCTGGCAGAACCGGTTCTTCTCCTGCCCGGTGGACAAAGACGAGTATCTCTGGCCGGTGCTCAGGTACATCGACCGCAACCCGGTCCGCGCCAAGCTCGTGTCCAAGGCATGGGACTATCGCTGGTCGAGCGCTCGGCACCACGTCACCGGTGAAGCGGACCCGCTGCTCAACGAACCTGACTGGCTCATGACGGAACTGCGCCAGCAGAGGTATCGCGACTACCTGCGTGACGAGCAGGAGGAAGTGGCTGCAGAGATCCGGCGCACCACAACAACGGGCAGGCCGCTTGGTGGCAGCGCATTTCTCTCGACACTGGAGTCACGTCTGGACCGAGCGCTGAGCGTCCAGAAGAAGGGAAGACCAGCGCCCGGCGCATTCAAGCGCGAAGTGCAACAAAGCGGGCGGCAGCTTCTAACGGTGTTC
>CAZVCQ010000433.1:0-3112 GCA_964626085.1 uncultured bacterium | reverse complement strand
GGCATCACGACCTGCCGCAAGGTGATGGTTGACTCGCTGGGCTGGCTTGAAACTGACTACCAGGACGTACGGTGGGACTCGCTGCAGGACTACTATGGTAACGTCGGCGTGGCCTGTGCCGGGTTCGCCTACGCCGAGTTCGATTGCCCGCAAGACTACCGCGCCCTTGCGGTTGCGCCCAAGCTCGGCGGTTTTGTACTCAATAACGTGGGCTACGTCGGCGACGTGTACGGCAACGGTTGGTTCCAGGTCCCGGTGCAACTCGACTCCGGGCGCAACCGTGTGCTTCTTCGCCTATCCGGGTACGGCGACCAGCGAGTGAAGTTCCAACTCGTACCGCCAGCCGCACGCTTCAGTATCGTGGCAAGAGATATCACCGCTCCGGACCTTGTCGCCGATTCCGGCCTGGTCGGCTGGCTTGGCGTGCCGGTCCTGAACCAGACGCCGGAACCTCTCGACACCGTCAGACTGGCAGTGCTCTCCTCCGGAGACACTGTCGGACGGACGAAGGTCGCGAACGTACCCGGCTTCGGCGTGCTCAAAGTGCCAGTGCGGGTCTCAATAGCGGCGCGGCCCTTCGATACGGCGGGGTTGGCTCTGGTAGTCAACTCGAAGTGTGCGGGAGATTCCGGCTCGGACACGGTACACATGCGCATCCGCCGCCCCGAACAGTCGCGGAAGGTGACGTTCGTTTCCTCAATAATTGACAGCTCTTGCCAGTACTACTCGGTTCTCTACCCCAAGGACTACGACCCTACGAAGCGCTATGCCCTCATTCTCTCTCTGCACGGCGCCGGCGTCGAGGCATCCGGTCAGACCGATGCCTACAGGCCCAAGGACTGGGCGTTCGTGGTCGCCGCTACCAACCGTCGACCGTTCGGATTCGACTGGCAGGACTGGGGCAGGCTCGACGCGATTGAAGCCCTGGACCACGCTGTTGCCGACCTCCCCGTTGACCGCGACCGGGTTCTGCTGACCGGCCACTCGATGGGCGGTCACGGGACCTGGCACGTGGGCCTGACCCATCCGGACCTTTTTGCTGCGGCCGCGCCTGAAGCAGGCTGGCCCAGCCACCCGCTCTATGTGCCGTGGTTCCTGCAACGGAGCGCCACCTTCGCCGACCCGCCTCAGCTTGCTGTCCGTGACATGGCGCTCAGGCCGGACAACGCGCCCGCCATGCTGGTGAACGCACTCAACCTGCCACTCTTCATTCTCCACGGCGGCGATGACGATAACGTACCGACCATCCACGGCCGCAACTTCGCCGAGTGGTTGCGAGAGCTGGGCTATCGTTTCACCTACAAGGAGGTACCGAACCGGCCTCACTGGTGGAGCTACGAAGACGGCGTGAGCTGCGTGGACGACACTGACCTGATGAGCTTCCTGGAGGGCCAGCGCCGCGACCCCGGCCCGCGCCACATCCGCTTCCGAACCGCCGACCTCGGCCAGTCCAATCGGAGCTATTGGGCAGTCATCGAACGCGTGCGCACGGTCGGCCGGGACGCTGATATCGAGGCTTGGGCCGCTGACTCGCTAATCTCGATCAGGACAGTGAACATCGCCCAGTTCAGCCTGGAACTTGCCGGCAGCCCTTTCTTCCCCGGCGCCGTCGCAGTCGAGGTCGATGGAAAACGAGTCGGCTCCAGGTACAGCCTGCCCGGTCGGTTGACGTTCCATGTGACCGACAGAGGTTGGACAGTCGGTCCGTCCCGCGCCGCACGATTGACCAAGACTCCTGGACTCTACGGCCCGGCAAAGCAGACGATGATGAAACCGTGCCTGCTCGTGTACGGGACCGTCGATTCGGGGCTGACGCCGTTCCTGCGCCATTCAGCAACGCAGGAAGGCATGCGGTGGTGGCTTATCGGCAATGGTCGGGTTCGCGTCGCGCCTGACACGGAGGTCACGCCGGAAGACATCAAGCTGCACAACCTCGTGCTCTATGGCGGCCCGGCAGAAAACCTGGTCACGCGCCAGGTCGGTAACCGTCTGCCGGTCCGCATCAAAGCCGGCCAGATGATGCTGGGCGACAGGAACCTCGGAGACAGCCTGGCGGCGATGTTTGTCTATCCCAACCCGTTGAACCAGGACCGACTCGTGCTGGTCCGGATGGGAACCGACCCCGACAACACAAAACTGTCCCTGTTCTGGAACGCGATGTACTCAGGTGCAGGCGTCCCGGACTTCATGGTCTTCGACCGCAGCGTGCGTCGCTATGGTTGGGCCGGAGTCAGAGCCGCCGGCTTCTTCGGTCCGGACTGGAATCTCGACCCGGCCTCGATGTACTTGCAGGAATAGGTCCCATTGGACTCATTGGTCCTATCCGCTCCCGCCAAGGTCAACCTTGGGCTCTGGGTCGGCGGGAAAAGGGCCGACGGCTTCCACGAAATCATCACAATCATCGCGCCGGTCGAACTCGCCGACGAAATCAGCATCGACCGTGCTCAGACCGGCATCGAGGTAGCCTGCGACTCGCCCGCGGCGCCTTCAGGCCCCGGCAATCTGGCATACAGAGCCGCGACCGCTTTCATGCAGGCGGCCCGCGTCCGCGCCGGTTGCCGGATTCGCATTGCGAAGCGGATTCCGGTAGGAGGCGGACTCGGCGGCGGCTCCTCGAACGCGGCCACAGTCCTTTCGTGCCTTAACCGGCTCTTCGACATGCCTCTGAGTCAGCGCCGGCTCCACCACATCGGCGCAGCCCTGGGCAGCGACGTGCCGGCGTTTCTAATGAACGGACCGTGCATCGCCCGGGGTCGCGGAGAGAGGCTGCGGCGCATCCGGCTGCCTCGTCTCAACCTGCTGCTGTGTTTCCCCGGATACCCGGTTCCCACCGCCCGGGCATACGCCGAGCTTGACCACCTGCGCGCAGCCGGCCTCAGTTTGACAAGACCGGCCATTTCTCCTAAGATACTGCGCGCCGGATTGAGGCGCAACGAACCGGATACGGTCGCCGCACAACTCAGCAACAGCTTCGAGCCCGCGGTCTTCAGGCGACATCCCGCGCTCGGCCGTGCCAGGGAGCTACTGCTCCGGCAGGGCGCGTTCGCAGCTTCACTATCCGGTTCCGGCAGTACGGTCTATGGCCTGGTTCTAACGAAAGGCTGGAAAGACC
>CAZVCQ010000432.1:0-3119 GCA_964626085.1 uncultured bacterium | reverse complement strand
ATAATTAAGGAGTACGCCGACTTCGACCCGGCTCGAAAACGGCACTACGTCATGCGCGGCGGCGAGCGGTACTACTTCCCGTTGCGCGAACCCAAGCGTATCGAGTTCAAGTCCGCCGGCCCCACCGACCAGTACGACCGGCTCTTCAGCGACGATGTCGTGAAGACAGTGGAGCAGCTTTTCCTGCCGCGCTATGGTCTGCACCCGTTTCTGGTCCCGGACGCGGCCAAGCTGGCCGACCAGGCTCAGAAGCAGGTCATAGACAACTTGAACAAAGCCGGGAAGCGACTCATCGGTTTCTCACGCACCAACCTATTCAAGCGGCTTGAGAGTTGCGGCTACAGCTTCCTGCTCTCAGTCCGTCGTCACATCGTGCGCAACTGCGTGTTCCTCCACGCGCTCGACAACAACCTGCCGCTGCCCATCGGAACCCAGAGCCCGGTGATGCTAGACCCGGCAATCAACGACACAGACGAGACCGCCGCATCGGAAGACGACGACACGGCAGCAGACGACCGCGCCGCCGAAGTCGCCGCGGACCTCAAGCAGCACGCTGCGGACGTCTATCGGTTCTACGCTGAGGATTGGCGCAACCGCTTCGACTGGCTCGATGCCCGCTTCTTCAAGCCGGAACTGGCCGACCGTCTGCGTTCCGACAACGAACAACTACTGGCCGTCATGCGTTTGGCCGGAGAGTGGAAACCAAAGGACGACCTGAAGTTGGCCGAGCTAGAGCAGCTTGCCCGCCGGCTCCCGGCCGCCGAGAAGCTGCTTGTCTTCACCCAGTTCGCCGATACAGCCACATACGTACACGACCAGTTGAAGAAGCGCGGCATCATCGGCATGGCCGTTGCCACAAATCACACCGGCAACGCGGTCAAGCTCGCGCGGCGCTTCAGCCCCACACCCAATGGCGGCCTGCGTGGGGACGAGACCGAACTGAATGTGCTCATTGCCACTGACGTCCTCGCCGAAGGTCAGAATTTGCAGGACTGCCACATCGTCGTGAACTACGACATACCGTGGGCACTCGTTCGGCTCGTGCAGCGCGTCGGTCGCGTTGACCGTATCGGGCAGCAACACGACACGATTCTGGCCTATTCATTCTGGCCCCACGATGGCGTCGAGCGGCACATAAGATTGAGGGAGCGCATACTCAAACGCCTCCAAGCCAACCAGGAAGTGATCGGCACCGACGAGTCTTTCTTCGGCGAAGAGGCCAAGAACCGCCTCGTGGACCTGTACTCGGAGAAGAATCAGGCGGTCGAAAGCGCGGAGGACGCCGAGGCAGTTGACTGGTCCAGCCAGGCGCAATCAGTCTGGGACAAAGCGCCCGAGGAACTCAAGAAGCTGGTCGAAAAGCTGCCACCCGTCGTCTACGCGACTCGGGCGCACCTTCCAGAACCCGCCGCCCCTGCCGGTGCCGTAGTCTTCGTCCGCTATGAACGCGGCAAAGAGAATTACGACCTGCTCGTCCGTGTGGATGAGCGTGGCAGCGTCCTGCCGCACTCGATGCCGGACAACTTCCGCACGGCGAAGTGCGAGCCCGACACGCCGGCGCTTCAGCCCCAAAAGAACCACCACGACTTGGTCGAGTCCGCAGTCCGGCACACGGCCGGCGAGCTCCGCGTTGCCGGTGGCCAGCTCGGCAACCTCCGCAGCATCAGCCGCAAGGTGAACGACCGACTCAAGGCCTATCGCCAAGTACTGCGTGCCCGGCCCAGCCTGTTCACGCCGGACGATGTCGGTCAGGTCGACACTATCCTCGACCTGCTCTTCTCCCACCCACTCAAAGACCGCGCGCGGGAATCCCTCTCGCGCCAACTCAAGATGGGCATCACCGACTTGGACCTACTGGCAATGGCGTGGCAACTCCACGAAGACGGGCGGCTTTGCGAGGAAGCCGAGTCCGAACTCCCCACCGAACCGCAGATACTCTGCTCGCTGGGACTCAAGCAGGAGTAGCCGATGCCCGACCCGCAACTGCTGACCCGCATCCGCGACCATCTCGAGAAGCGCACTCTCGACGACCTGTTCTGCGAGACCCTGAACTGGGACCCGCTACCCGGCCCTGCGCTCGAACTCCAGGTCGGCGTGCCGGTCAGCACAAGCCTCAAGCTCTGCCCGGTCGCGCACCTCAAAGGTCTGCCGGTCTATCGGGTCGCGTGGCCGGAGTCGCAGTTGCCCAACGTCACCCAGCGCCGCGCGGTACACAAAGCGCTTGCGCCAAGGCACGTCGAACACCTGCTCTGCTATGAGACAAGCGACAGGCGAGCACTTGCCTTTGTCTGGGCGCACAAGCTCGACGACAAGCGGACCGAACTTCGCACCCTGCCCTACGAACTCGGCCAACCCGCCCGCACGACCATCGAACGCATCGCTGAACTCCGCTTCGCCCTGGGCGAACTCCGCACCATCCTCGAACCACAGGTTGCCGACCGCTTGGGCAAGGCGTTCAACGTCCAAACCGTCACTACCGAGTTCTTTGTAGGCTACAAACAGGTCTTCGCCGATCTGCAGGCCCGGCTCCTCAAACCCGCCGAAGATAAGGTCTGGGCGCACGACTACGCCCTCCAGCTGCTGAACCGGCTGATGTTCCTCTACTTCATCCAGCGCAAGCGGTGGCTGGGCGGCGACCCCGGCTTCATGCGCACCCTTTGGGATGCGTACAGACGCTCAGGTCTACCGAAGGATTCCTTCTTCGCCAACTGGCTCTCCGTCCTCTTCTTCGAGGCGTTCAGCCAGAAGTTCCAGGCCGGGAGACACGACCGCAGGCACCTGCCGCCCGAAATCCGGGAGGCGCTCGCCACCGCGCCCTACCTCAACGGCGGTCTCTTCGCGCGCGGCAAGCTGGACGACGAACACGACCCTATCATTCCTGATGCTTTCTTCTCGACTCTGTTCGACAGTTTTGACGGCAGCACACCCGGGTTCCTTGAGCGGCACAACTTCACCATTGCCGAGTCCACGCCGCTGGATGTGGAAGTCGCAGTTGACCCGGAGATGATCGGCAAGGTCTACGAGAACCTGGTCAACGTCACGTTCGAGGGCCTGACCGAAGAGGACCAGCGTGGCAAAGGCGGCATCTTCTACACCCCGCGCGTCGAAATAGACCTTAT
>CAZVCQ010000431.1:0-3122 GCA_964626085.1 uncultured bacterium | reverse complement strand
AGGATGTCTCCGAGCACTATGCCCCAGCCTGCCGGGCGGCGGGGGTGGCCCTGCACCGTCGATTCGGACTGGAGCGCGGACAGCACTTCCGCCAGTACCGCGCGGGCTCGACCGGTCTCTTCCCGCTCCAGGTACATCGTCGCCAGGGCCACGCGCGGGAACACGTCCCGCTTCATCCGGCTCGAGAACCGCTCGAGCAGGCGGATGGCCGAGGAGAGGTCTTCCTTCTTCTGGTATATTTCCGCCAGCGCGACCACCAGGCCGGCGTCATCCGGTATCTTGCGCAGCAGCTTCTCATACAGGGCCGTGATATCCTCGAACTTGCCCGCATCGAAGTAGGCACGTTCCAGCCGGTCCCGGACCAGCGCGTTCTCTTCCGGCGCCAGTTCCAAGATGTCGTTCCAGGTGCTGATCGCGGCATTGGTGTCGCCCTGGCTCAATTGGTGGTCGCCCATGTAGAGCCGGGCCGGAATCGAATTGGGGTCAAGCTTCAAGGCGGTCTCGAACGCGGCGAGAGCCGCGCCCGGGTTGTCCTTGGGGTAGGCACGGCCGTACTCGGTGTAGAGCCGGGCCGCGCGCTGACGCTGGTGTCGGGCCAGTTCTTTGAGTTGTTCTTCGCACTTGTCCCACGCCCCGGTTTCGATGTAGAGTTCGGCCAGCCTCTCCGCGCTTTCGGCGTCGGTCTTGTCCAGATGCACGAGCTCCTCGAGCAGCGATATCGCCTTCACCTTCCGGTCCGCCTTCATATAGTCGCGGACCAGCGCCTGCAGCACCTTCTTCTCATCGCGCTTGTCCAGGTTGCGGCGCAGGGCCAGGTTCTCGTGCACCTTGATGGCGCGTTCGACCTCGCCCTGCTGCATGAAGAGGTCACCGAGCCGGATGTAGGCGTCGACGTTATCGGAGTCGGTCGCCACTGCTTCCTTGAGACGGGCAATCGCGTCGGCGGTGCGGCCGTCCAGCGCCGCCTGCAGGCCTTCGACGTAGGCCGGGACTGCAGTCCGCCGCTTGCGGAGAAAGTCGCGGACCACCGGGTAGAGCGCAACCACGAGCAGCGCGAGGATTACGAGAATCAGCCACGTCATCGGGCACCCCCGTTTGCGGAGTCGGTTCGTTCCGATGCGGTTTTCGGCGGGTACTCGCCTTCCAGCGGCGCGTTGCGCAGGGCGCGCAGCTCCTCCATCATGGCCTCCTGCGATTTCTTCTGGCGATAGAGGCGCGAGCGGAGCTGGATTTCCGATATCAGCGAGAAGATGCCCACGCAGAGCGCGCCGAACGCGAATGAGTAGAGCATCACGAACGCGACTGGCACGTCGTAATAGGTCTTGTTGAAGACCACCGCGTTGGTCATGGTCTGGGAGTTGGTGAGCGCAAGCACCAGCACGACCACGAATGCCAGCAGAATCAGGATGACGCGAAAGATGACCACAGAAGCCTCCTTAGGCGAAGTTGACAAGTTTCAAGGGGAAATGACAAGGGGGAAGGGGAAAGGGGAAATGAACAAGGTGAAGGGGACGCAAGGAATGACGAACGGCCGGACTTCGTCATTTCTCCTTCTTCCTTTCTACTTCAACATGGCACATTGCGGCGGTCCGGGCGGGGACCTCGGCCACCGGGGTCCTGCCATTGATGCGCGTGACCCGGCAGCGAACCAGGTCGCCGGGCGCATACGGGCCTTTAGCGATGATGACTTTGTTGGTGACGGTACGGCCTAGCCAGCCGGAACCTCGCGGGCTCGGACCTTCAATCAGCAGTCCGAATTCCTTGTTCAGCATACCGCGGTTGCGCTCGGCGGTGATCCGGTTCTGTATCTCAATCAGGCGCGACAGGCGACGGCCACCGTCTGCCTCGGAGACCTTCGGCTCGAACTCGGCGGCGCGGGTGCCGGGCCGGAACGAGAAGCGGAACATGTAGGCGAAGTCGAATCTCACCTGTTCAACGAGGTCGAGCGTGGCCCTGAAGTCGGCCTCGGTCTCGGACGGAAAACCAACCAGCACATCGGTCGTGAGCGAGAGCTCGGGCAGGACCTTGCGGCAGAGCGCGACCTTGGCCAGGTACTCCTCGCGGGTGTAGCCCCGGTTCATCCGTTCGAGGATGGCGTTCGAGCCGGACTGCACCGGCAGGTGCAGGCTTGGGCAGACGTTGGGCAGGCGGCGCATGGTTTCGAGCAGACTCGAGTCGAGGTCACGGGGGTGCGATGTCAGGAAGCGTATGCGCGTCTGCGGCAGGGCAGAGGCGACGGCGGCGAGCAGGCAGGGGAACCGGCGGCTGCCGTCGCGATAGGCCAGCACGTTCTGGCCGAGCAGCGTGATATCCTTCACGCCGTCAGCGACGTGGCGCTCGGCTTCGGACAGGATGCCGGCCAGCGGCCGCGAGCGCTCGCGACCCTTGACGTACGGCACGATGCAGTAGGTGCAGTAGTTGTTGCAGCCGCGCATCACGGTGACGAAGGAGAGGATTCCAGGATCCGAGGATCCTAGGGGTCTAGTGCCGGGTACTGGAGTCCTTGAATCCTTGACCCCTGGACCCCTTGCCGGCATGACGGCGTCGTAGCATTCATTCGTCTGGCGCGTAGCGACCAGACCGGTCGCACCGGCCCGCACGTTCGCTATCAACTCGGGCAGGCGCAGGTACTCATCCGGCCCGACCACGATGTCGGCCCGATGGTCGTTGACGAGGGTTTCGCCAAATCGCTGGGCCATGCACCCGAGCACGCCGACGACCCGGCCTTCGCGTTCGGAACGGAGAGCCCGGAAAGTGCCCAACCGGCCCAGCGCCCGCTGTTCTGCGTGGCTGCGTACCGAGCAGGTCATCATCAGCAGTACGTCAGCGTCCCGCTCGTCAGCAGTCTCGACAAAGCCGGCGTCGGCCAGCACCCGGCGAACCACGCCGGACTCATGGACGTTCATCTGGCAGCCGTAGGTCTGCAGGTAGAACTTGGACAATGTATTGACATTCTATCCGTTGTGCCGGATTGTCAAGCAAAGGAACGGTCCTGGTCGAACTAGCGAGAGGTTGAGGGAACAGCCCGACTACCGCGGCGGATGGTGGACGGTGTTCGCGTGCGGGCCGGGTTCCTTCTTCAGGACTATCTTGAAGCGACCCATTTCATCCTTGCGGTAGTA
>CAZVCQ010000430.1:0-3123 GCA_964626085.1 uncultured bacterium | reverse complement strand
CTTGGTCCAGACCTGGTTGCCAGAGGCGTCGGTCTTGATGAGATAGACGTCGTCGGAGCCCGCACCATAGGAATCCGTGTAGCCGGCGATGACGTATCCGCCGTCCGACGTCTGCTGGACCGAGTAGCCGACATCCCACTCGCTACCGCCGAAGACCTTGGTCCAGGCCTGGTTGCCTGAGGCGTCGGTCTTGATGAGATAGACGTCGGAGCCGCCCGCACCATAGGATTGCGTATAGCCAGCGATGACGTATCCGCCGTCCGACGTCTGCTGGACCGAGTAGCCGATATCCCACTCGCTACCGCCGAAGGTCTTGGTCCAGACCTGGTTGCCAGAGGCGTCGACCTTGATGAGATAGACGTCGGAGCCGCCCGCACCATAGGAATTCGTGTAGCCAGCGATGACGTATCCGCCGTCCGACGTCTGCTGGACCGAGTGGCCGTAGTCGTCGACGCCGCCACCGAAGGTCTTGGTCCAGACCTGGTTGCCAGAGGCGTCGGTCTTGATGAGATAGACGTCGGAGCCGCCCGCACCATAGGAATTCGTGTAGCCAGCGATGACGTATCCGCCGTCCGACGTCTGCTGGACCGAGTAGCCTTCGTCGGCACTGCCGCCGCCGAAGGTCCTGGTCCAGCCGCTACTGCCGCCGGAGACCACAATCTGGTGACCATCCGACCAGCCGCACACTACCCCGTTCACATCCTTCGCCTGCGCCTTCACATCATACGACCCTGCAGTACTCCAAGCGTGTGACGCAGTCACGTAACCGCCGCTTGCGACATTGCTGCTCCAGCCCGACGTGTCGCCGTCGCCCCAGTCGAATCTGATGGCCACGCTGTCACCGTCCGGGTCAGTCGCGGCAGAAGCAAAGGGATACGAAACACTGACCAAGCCGGTTGAATCGCCGGCCGGGGTCGTCGGTGTATTGGGCGGGTTGTTGTTGGTGGCGGGCGTGCCGATGGCTATCTGACAGCCGTCCGACCATGACGAGACAGCGCCATCCACATCCTTTGCCTGTGCTTTCACCGTGTAGGTGCCTGAGTCCGCCCAAGAATGGGATGATGCTATCGACGCGCCGCCGGCTTTGAAGGCACTCCAGTCGGAAGTGTCGCCGTCGTCCCAGTCGAATCTGATGGCCACGCTGTCACCGTCCGGGTCAGTCGCGGAGCTTGTGAACGTCAGCACCGAATCGCGGAAACCGGTTGTCGGGCCGGACGGAACCGCTGCGCGGTCCGGCACCTGGTTCTTCTTCTTGCAGCCCGGTTGCAGCGTCATCGCTGCCAGCAGCAGAATGCAGGCCACGGTCAGTTGAGTCCGGATCATGAGTTCTCCTTTACCGCCGCGCCTTAAGAAACCCGACGCGATCATGGCTCGGATTCTAGGCCTCGTGGGCCGGGATGTCAAATCGGCGGGTGAGGGCTTGCGGGTTGAGGCTTGGGGTCTGAAGCTGCGACGCAGTCGCCTGGCTTCGGAATCCGAACCGTCGTGGCGCCGGGATTCCCCCGTTACTCCAATATCCGCACGTCACTGGGGAGCCGTGTTCGCGCCGTGCTCGTGATTTGGCCGGGATCCCAGAAAGGGGCCCAGCCCCCAGTCCATCTTGATCAGCCAGAAGTCGCACATGCCAGCACCGTGCGAGCGGGTGTTGCCGGCAGCGATGTAGCCGCCGTCGCTTGTCTGGGTTATGCATACACCATTGTCGTTGAGATTATACGCGCCGCAGTAGTTGATGAACTCATCCTGACCGAACCCATCAACGACCAGCAGCCAGACGTCGCTATCGTAGTGGTGATGGCTGTAGGTGTAGCCGGCGATGGCATAGCCGCCTTCCTTCGTCTGCTCGACCCACGTGCCGTGGTCGCGGTCGGTCTCTCTCACCGTTTTGTCCCACTGAACTCCGCCTTCCGCGTCGGTCTTGATCAGCCACACGTCCCCGTCATTCACGCCTCTGGTGCCCACGACTACGTAGCCTCCGTCCGACGTCTGCTGTCCGGAACCGGCATAGTCGTTCTCTACACCTCCAAAGGTCTTGCTCCACAATATGTTGCCGGTCGAGTCGGTCTTGACCAGCCAGACGTCTTTCCCGCCATTGCCGTAAGAATCGGTGGTACCGGTGATGACAAAGCCCCGGTCAGAGGTCTGCCAGACTGAGGCGGCTACGTCGCTGCCCGCGCCTCCGTACGTCCTGCTCCACACCAGGTTGCCGGATGCATCGGTCCTGATCAGCCAGATGTCCTCGCCTCCCGCGCCCTCGGAGCACGTGACGCCGGCGATTGCGAAGCCGCCTTCGAACGTCTGCTTGACCGAGACGGCGTAGTCGCTGCCCGACCCGCCGAAAGTCCTGTCCCATACTACGTTGCCATCCAAGTCGACCCGGATTGACCAGGCGTCGGAACCGCCCGCTCCCTTGGAGCAGGTCTGGCCGACAACGATGAAGTCCCCGAAGTAGGTCTGCTGCACCGAGCAGCCGCGGTCTTCGGCTGGGCCGCCATATGTCTTGTCCCAGATCTTCGCGCCCCGTTCGTCGACCCGCAACAACCACACGTCGGCCATGCCCGCGCCGAAAGAGCTGGTGGTTCCCGCGACGATGTACCCGCCATCGTAGGTCTGCCGGACCGACGCGGCCTCATCATCGCTTGCTCCGCCATAGGTCTGCCGCCACGCGAAGGCCAGGCTAATCGGCGAGGTCTCGGACCAGTCGGACAGCATTCCGTCCCCGTCTTGTGCCTGAACCCGCACGAAGAACGTGCCGGCTGAATGCCAGGAGTGGAGGATAAACACACCCCTCCCGCTCCGCTCCGGCTCAGTCCAGTCCGACGTATCGCCGTCGCCCCAGTCAACCCGGTACCGAAGACTGTCGCCATCCGGATCGGCAGCGCCACAAAGAAACGGAAGCGTGTCGTCAACCAGGCCGTAGTAGTCCGTACCGGGCGCTTCCGGTCGGTCCGGCGGCCGATTCACCTTCACCTTCTTGCAGCCCGGTTGCAGCGTCATCGCTGCCAGCAGCAGAATGCAGGCCACGGTCAGTTGAGTCCGGATCATGAGTTCTCCTTTACCGCCGCGCCTTAAGAAACCCGACGCGATCATGGCTCGGATTCTAGGCCTCGTGGGCCGGGATGTCAA
>CAZVCQ010000429.1:0-3130 GCA_964626085.1 uncultured bacterium | reverse complement strand
CGACCCGTAGCGACCTCGCGAGTCGAGTATTCACACAAGCTCTGTGTCCCCGGAACTCCCAAATCTCTTATTGTGTCCCCGGAACTCCCCCGGAACTCCTGTACAATGCTTCTGAGCAGTAGCGGTGCATCTTGGGGCGTCGGGGCTTCACGACCTGCGCGCACATCAGAACCTGAGCACCGTCCGGCTCAACTCCTATCAGCCCGAGCCGCAGCTTCGCCAGTAGGTTTCGGTCAACGTTCGCAGCCGCGCCATTCCAGATTGCCACATAGGTCCGTTCCGCGAAGCAAGTATACCTGTAGGCTTGTCTGACCGCGTCAAGCCATCGGTGTTGTTTGGCCTCGACTGCTACGATGCGCCTTACGGGGAGAGGTGGCGAGGCCTTGAGGCGCATCCGGTCGTTGGGCAGGCGCTCCACCAGACCGGCTTTGACTAGGCGAGGGAGAACCTTGCTGCGTAACGTACTCACCGACAAAGGCACCTGCTCTGCCAAGTCAGCTACGGTCTTGGGTCTGCGCGTACCAAGCGTTTGCAGGACCTCCCAGAGCTTCCAGTCATCCAGAGGTTCGGCAATGCCCATCCACCTGCGTTTCTTCTGACCGCTCTTGCTTTCGACCCCGCCAACAAGGTCAGCGATTCCGTACCCGGCGGAGAATTCCTCCACAACAACGTCAAGGCCCATGGAGTCCTGCATGAGCTGCCTAATTGGAGCCTTCATGTGAGCTTCGAGTGTCGGCGACATTTCTGTTCAGCTAGAGGACAAAGACCTGTTGCCACGTCCTCAGGTGCGCATAGTGTCCGGGTAGAAGGTTCTCTGGCTGCTTCCGTCGTATGGATTCACACCGGGCAAGCGCCTCGGCAACTCGCAGACCAAACGCCTCGACACGCCGGGGCGTATCGGTCAGGCGGTTCATTTCTGCGATTTCGGACGTACGCGCGTGCAGGTAATGGGTCTTGGCCGCACGTGCTAGATTCCTGTGCGAGCCGCCACAGAAGGGACAGTCGCAGCGTAGGTCGGCATTGCGATTGAGTATGTCTTCGGCTAGTGGTACAGGTAGAGTCAGCAACAACCCGGGAATGTAGTACTTCGTAGCCATGTCATACCCGACCGCGCGATTCACCAGCAGTGTGCTTTCGGAGAATCCAGTCAAGGAGGCAATGCCGACGGACATGCCGTCGACGCCCGAGGCCAGCAGCCCGAGTCCCAGCGTTCCGACACGACACACGAAGACCGGCTTCTCCAAACGCTGGAACAACCGTAGTAGCTCGACCAGTGCCTGTATCTGCAGTGGGTTGTTCGTGCGTTCCTCGATCCCGTCTACGTAGAAGAAGTAGCCGTCGGGTTTGGCGCGTGAATAGCGGTTGAGCAGTGCCAGTCGGTTATCCGAGTTCGTGTAGGCCTCGATGTTGAGGCAGAGACCGGCATAGACCGGTTTCCCTCGGGGCTTTGCACGTGCGTACGCGACAGACTCCTCTATCAGCTTGACGTCGATGTCAATCCACGGGGAACCAAGATCTCGGGCATAGTGGAACGGAGCCGTCAGCGTGTCGCACTCCCAACTCAACTGCCAGTCGATGGCCCCGGCTACGTACCGCCGTTGCGCGTCGAGAGACTGGAGCATCACGGGAGTCAACGTGCTCCTTCGATCTGGCACATAGGGCAACTCACAGAGGCCCTTTGTTTGAGCGAAGGACGAGTACGCGAGCCTGTATGTGACCGGGTCGAATGCGTACGGAACGCCCAGTGTCCGAAGCTCGGCGAGCGCCTTCTTGTATTTGGGGAGGAAATTCGCCTGGTAGACGATACCATCGAGTTTCGACCCGTGCTTGCCGAACTCGCGCACTATTGATATCTCCGTCTGAAGCAGGCGGAAGTAGCAGCGCTTGGCGTGCGACGTTGGCTTCAGTTTCGACGATACCCCCAGATCACGCGGGACAGTGAGCGGAGTTGACTCGATTGCGCGAAGCAGTTCGTCGTGCTCAAACCTGCGTTCAAAGGGCTGTTTCGTCAGAAGCCCGAGCACGAGGTTCTCGAATGAATTCGACAGTGATGCGTTATGCCTGCGGGGGCTGACTGGAGGGTTGTTGGTGACGCGGGCGTACAGTTCTAGAGGTGTGTTGGCCGTGAATGGGTAGTTGCCCTTTGTAACGAGGTGGTACATAAGCACGCCCAACGAGTAGAAATCAGCGCGGTAGTCGACCTCGTCACCACGCAGTATCTCAGGCGCGATGTAGAGCGGCGTCCCGATCGCCCTCCCCGGGGTTGACGTGAGGGTCGTATAGTCAAGCATCTTCACGAGCCCGAAGTCCAGCAGCTTCACCAGGCCGTCATCCGCGACGAACACGTTCTCTGGTTTGAGGTCACGATGGATTATGTGCTGCTGGTGGATGGACTTGAGACCCATGATGATCTGGGTCAGGATGTCCTTCAGCTTGGGCTCGTCGAACTGGAGACTAGCATCGCGAAACGCCTGGGCGAGACTGCGGCCCTCCAAGTACTCCATGACGATGTAGTAGCGCAGGTCACTTCCGACTTTCGTGTCACCAGCTTCAATGATTTCAACTATGTGAGGCCCAGCCGCCTTCTGCAACGCACGCACCTCTCGTTGAAAGCGACGCGGGTCGAAGCCGAGCCGAAGCGCCTCGGCTCGTATGAGCTTCAACGCGAAGCGTCGCCCGTTCTTGACTGCCTCGAACGTCTGTCCGTACGTTCCCTGACCCAGCAACTTCCCCACGGTGTAGCCAGCGACGTTCAGCATTTCACCTCCTTGTCCATGTCTCCGGCGGCGCTAGGTCGGCCCATCCAAACGCCTGCCGTGTTCTGAAGTCCAGAATCCCTCGATAGCAGGTCGGCCGCAGGATGCTGGCCAAGTCCGTCATGCCGCATGGCTAGTTGTAGCGGAAAGGGATGCGGCTGTCAAGTCGGGGCGCAGGGTGGCGGTCATCGTTTACTTCTCCCGACCCTCGACAATCGCAATCTCGTCCTCGGTCAGGCCATACAACTCATACACGAGCGCGTCGATCTGCTGGTCGGTGATGGCGAGCTTCTGGTCGAGGAGTTGACGGGCGCTGGGACTTTGCTTCTTCGGGGCGCGGGCCTGCTGCTTCTTCAATTCCATCATCCGCGTCA
>CAZVCQ010000428.1:0-3130 GCA_964626085.1 uncultured bacterium | reverse complement strand
CGGAGTACGGGGTCAGGGAGCTTCAGCGCACAGTGGAGCGACTCGTCCAAGCCCCGTTGAGCGGGCTGATTCTGAGCGGCAGGCTAAAGGAACACGACGCCTGGCAGGTGGTGCGTGGCGAACAGGGGCTTGTGGTTGTGCCGGTCGTCGGGAAAACCGGGAAGCCACGGTGACGCAGCAAGCGACTCCTGTCGCGCGGGCATCGTCATTGACCTTTGGTGCCGTCCGTATGAGGTGCGCATTGGTACCGGGGGTGTACTTCATCAGAGAGGGGCTAGGGATTAGGGGCGAGGGGCTAGGGAAGACCCGGAAGGTCGTCGTCACTCGGTAGGCGGAAGCAGCCGCAGAACAATAAGGTCTGGCGGTCAATCTCCAACGCCCGAACTGGCGGCTTTCCGTGCGCGAGTCCCGGAAGGACGGGCCGAACGCGGCGGTTGGCGCGGCTAGGCGAGCCCCAAATCAGATAAGTAACCGAAGAGAGTTGCTTTAGGCGCGGTCGAGGTCGTCAGAACCAACATTCCGGGAACCACGGTGGGAACCGTTCCCGGGACGGTTCCCGGGGTGGTTCGGAAGGCGGTATTCGGGGCCATTTGGATGGCGATTTTGGGGCCCGTCTGCGAGGCGATTGCGGCTGCGATTCTGCGGCCGGTTCGGACGGGAACTGGCGGGCCGACTTGGATGGCTTCTTGCTGGCTGGTGGGCAAGACGATTGTGCGAGTGATTGCGACGATGACTTGCGGGGAGATTCGCGCGGGGACTTGCGAGGGGACTTCGACCGCGACTTGGGCCGTGAGTCGCGTGGTCAGGATGTAAGTCTGCCTGCGGGCTGACTTGGCCCTTCTCCATTCGCTGTTCTCCTCGTCGTCTCCATCTTTTTTGCCATTCACAGCTCTCCATTCACTATTCACGGCCGCGCTGCATTGACTTCGGTCTGGTCGGAGGTAACCTTTATACACAAGGCAGCAGTCAGTCACACCGATCGCCCTCGGCCCCGGCGCTGATCAGCGACCATTAACCCCGGAGGTCCGTTATGTCCAAGTTTGATGAAATCCGTCAGGCCTATGTGGACGCGCGCAAGAGCTTCTTCGCTCAGCGCGACGCGAGCGCGGTGTTTGCCCGCAGCCTGGTTGAGGGCATGGAGCACTATCTCGAAGGCCCGCCCTACCTGATCCGTTTCCAGACTAGTACGCGCCAGGCGGCCGCGGCCACGGCGCACGATGCGAAGGACGCAGTCGCCTACGGCACCGACGGCCTTTGGCATTTCGGCCTCGGCATGGAGCTGGTTGATGACAAGGAAGGTCTCCACAAGAACGCCCCGAGACAGAATCTTGCGTTTGATCTGCACGTGAAGCCGGATGGCACGGGGTTCACCGTGGGGCTGAAGGGCTGGGATGACCAGTTCGCCCTGCCCGCGACCGGCGACTCACCCGAGCGCACGCGGTTCTATGACTTCTGGTTCCAGCGCATTCTGGACAGCTATCTCCAGCCCGGGCAACGTTTCTTCGAGAACATGGCTGATTCCGACCGCACCGTCAGCGGTTAGAACTGGTCGACCGAGGACTGGAAGAAGCGGGGGCCGAAGACGGAGCTGAACGGGGCGCGGGTCAGGGGCTTGACCATCAGGCTGGCGTAGGTCTCGCGCCGGAACCGGGCGCCGCGCTCTTTGTAGATTGACCTGAGAATCGGGTCGCGGACGTAGTAGTCGACGAGTCCGCCGCGGGTGGCGGCGGCTGTTCGGTTGAGCAAGCGTACATACGCAGCCCGGTCGCGACAGATGAACTCCTCGATGCGCCGACCGAACTTGTCGGGGTTGGTGAAAACGTAGCCGTCGCGGTCGATGAAGACATAGTCGGGTTTCATCTTCCACTGCCTCAGGCGGGAGAGGACCCAGCCGCGCGGGCGGACCACGAATCCGTATTCGCCGACCACGGCCTCGGCGAAGAGCTTCTCGGCGACAGCCAGGTCGGCAATGCGAGTGCGATTACGCTTGGGACGCTTGCACGTCGGCGGGAGGATGAGCAGGGCGCGGGGCGCGCGCGTACCGGACAGCGGTATCTCCTTGTATCCAAGTTCGCAGTAAAGAGCGCGAGCCACCAGCGAGTGGTTGGTGTAGAGGAATGAGAACCTGCGACCGGCTTTCCGATATTTCTCGTGGACGACTTCGAGCAGGCGGCGGCAGAGACCCTGGCGGGCAAAGGCCGGGTGGGTCGCGACGTGGTGGATACCTAGCGCAGATTCGGTCTCGCCGGAGCGAGTGCGCACCGTCAGTTCCGCGACGCCGATGAACGACGCGAGGGTCCGGCCGCGGTAGAGCCCGAATCCGAACTCGTGCTTGCGACGCTCGTCGTAGCGTTGAAGCAGGCCGGGATGCTCGGGCACGGCGACTTCGCCGAAGCTTGCCTCCATCAATTCAAAGAAATCCCGGGGGTCGCGGAGTTCCTCGTAGCTCACGATTTTCATCGGCATCAGGCTACACCGGCGAATGGCCGGTTGTCAAGCAGTGACAGGCGACCGGTAGGTTAGACTGCGGTTGCAGAGTCGGCGATGAGGCGGACAAGGGTCGGTCTGACGTCGGCGAACCCGTCCGTGATATGGAACGCGCTGATCTTGTCGCCGGTCCGGGCTTTGACCGTGCCGGGGCGGAGCATGGCAAGCAGGGGTGCGTGACCAGGCAGGATGCCCATCAGGCCGTCCCAGGCGGGAAATACAACTGAGTCTACGGGGCCGGAGAAGAGCGTGCCGGCAGGAGAAATCACTGAGAGGAGGAGCGGCGCGCGGTCAGGGGCGAGGGGCGAGGGGCGGGGTGCGGGGGAGGAAGAGTCAGGGTTTGGCATCGGGTTGCTGGAGGGACTTGGCCTGGGCGACGACGTCTTCGATGGCACCGCACAGGTAGAAGGCCTGTTCGGGCAGCGTATCGTGTTTGCCCGAGATGATCTCGTCGAAGCCGCGGATGGTCTCTTTCAGTGGGACGTATGCACCTTTGCGGCCGGTGTAGGCCTCGGCTACGAAGAAGGGTTGGGAGAGAAAGCGCTGGATGCGCCGGGCGCGCGCGACGATGAGCTTGTCTTCGTCCGAGAGCTCTTCGATGCCGAGGATGGCGATGATGTCCTGGAGTTCTTTGTGGCGCTGG
>CAZVCQ010000427.1:0-3136 GCA_964626085.1 uncultured bacterium | reverse complement strand
CGAGAAAAAGCGTGCAAACGAGCCGAAATCACCCACACAAAGACGCGAAGACCCCCTTTGAGCACGTATATCGTCGTGTCACCATCGTAGGTGATGCAGGAACCCTTCTTGTACCTCACCATGCGCGGTCCGACGGGCGCCCACGGGAGTGACTCCCAGGTGGTCGTATTGATGTTGAACCGGTGGAACTGGAACGAGCCGTTTCCGTTGAGTAGGTAGATGTACGGTACGCTGTCCACGACGGCGAACGTCGCGCTTGTGCCTTGGCCAAGCTTCCTACCAGGCACACTGGGAAGGCTCTCCCAGGAGTTTGAGAGCGTGTCGTACATCAGGAAGCAATGCCTGCTCATGCCCATCGACGCATATAGCTTGCCGCCGATCCCCGCGGTCAGTGTAGCACCTTTCCTAGGTCGGTGTTGCCAGCTAGGCAAGTCCTGCCTTGACGTCCACAGATCATCGTGCACATCGTACTTCCAAAACTCCAGCGTGTTGTTGCCCTTGAACGCCCAAAGGTAGGTTCCCGCCAAGTCGCACGAGTCCGGCATCATCGCAGCCAGCGCCCCGCCTTTGAACACGGCTTTGTTGTTGCTTCCTCTCGGGATAGAATCCAGCCGCCAGGAATACGCAGTTGGGTCGCAGTAGACCGGCACTTCGAGGGTTTTTCGGCTTGAGTTGTGCATCTGGTTGTATCGGAACGCCTCGTACCACGACACGTTGCCGTCGTCGTTCGTGTCAGCATCAACTGCCGGTGGGTTGTTGTACGGCCAGATCGCCGATCCCCGGAGCGCATTCATGATGTGAAAGTTGAATTCAGAGTGCCGCCAGACAACCGAGTCGCCCTGTACAGCCGTCGTCTCGTGCTCGGGAAGCGGCGAGCCGTTCCTGCTGCTGTCGTCGCACGAGTAGGCCTTTTCGGTGGCTATCGTCGCGAGGACCATTGTCGTCTTGTCGTCGTTGAGATCGTCGATGAATCCCCCGGCCCGGCACTGCTGCATCACGAAGACGCGCTCGCATCTCCGAACTTGGTCGCACATGCGCGCGAACGTGGTGTCCCACAGGTGAGTCCCGACGTATCCGTTACCAGGGTCATAATGGACCGGTCGGACCATTATGCTGAAGTGCTTGGCCTTCCAGGGCATGTAGGCGTCCTTTCCGCCGTGACCCCAGGTATAGACGAACATCGTGTCGTCTGACTCAAGGCTGTCCGCCGCAAGCGCACTGAAGCAGCTATTGACCGTCGAGGCGCTTGCGCTGTCGTCGGTGATACTGTCGAGACCCAGCCACGCTGGAGCGTATCGCACGTCCCCTGTCCTGCGGAAATCATGGCCGCGGCCCCACAGCATGTGAATCCGGTCAGTGTTGCTGTCGATGCTTGGCCGGTTGTACATTAGCTCGTACCAGAGAAAGCAGTCGTTCCAGAGCTCATTGGCATTGCTCACGTCTGGAAGCCCTTCGGCGGGCAGAAAGCCCTGGATAATAACGGCGTGGTTGTTATCAAGAGCGAACGCTGACACAGTCAGCGCGACCAGAAGGGTTGCTGCGAACACAGGTCTCACCTTAGCCTCCTTCGTTAGTTATCGGCACACAACCAACTTCGCGGTGCTGGACTCGGACCCGGCGCGTATAGTGCAGAAGTAGATCCCACTGGGCACCGAGTCCAGCGTCAACTCGTATCCGTACCGGCCGCGTCCGAAATACCCAAGTTGCACGTTGCGCACGACCCTACCCGCCGAGTTCGCGAGTACCAGACTTGCGAAGTCCGCGCTGGCAATCCCGAAATCCAATCGGTACCCGCTGGTTGTGCGAAACGCGCGCAAAGGTCCGGAGAAGCATCCAGACGTGACGGCCGGCCGAAACCCAGGCAAGTACTCTTCGCCATAGTAGATGCCCCAGTTCTGCCTCCAGGCAACGTGCAGCCGCGAGGCACTCAGCGCCAGTTCGGGCACTGGTGCCACAACGCTGTCCACAACCGACGCCGGGCATGACCACCCTGCTGACGTTCTTGTCACATATCGCACGCCGTAGCTCCAGCCCCACACTACATGAAGGCGGTCAGTCTCATCGACAGCGATGTTCTGGTAGCCGCCGGACTGACCGAGCAGCTTGTACGGCGTGGTCCACGTGTCTCCGGCACGCTGGATGTAGTAGAGAATGTAGCCGCCTTCTCGCTCTTGCCACACGACATGTGGAATACAGTTGGCATCAGCCGCAATCCTCGGGTCGCACGATTGTCCGGTGGACGACGGGTCGGGTAGCTGCTCCCGCGCAGCCCAGCGCGTCCCGTCGTAGAACGAATACCCTATGCCATTGGTGGAATAGTCCATCCAAACCGCATGCAGGTGCCCGAGTCGGTCAACAGCTATGTCCTGCCAAGAGAGCTCTCCAGCCGCGACTCGGTCCGGCGTAGTCCAGGAATCAGCTTCGCTCACGTATGAGCTGTGCCAGATGCCACCAGAGCCATCGAACAGCACGTGTATCCGGCCGTGGCTGTCCATTGCCAGACGGGGGATCGCTGCGGCCTGTACGAAGGTCAGCTTGGGCACCGACCAAGTGTCGCCAATGAGGCGCACATACTTGAACCAGCCACTCCCTTCTTCCCACCAGACCACAAACGGCGCACCTCTGCTGTCTATGATGATGGCCGGCACCCTGATGTCACCCGAGTCCCGTGAGATGTTCTCCGGGATTGACCAAGTGTCCTGTAGCTTCCGGGCGTACATCACCTTCTCGTGATACGTGCCGGACGGGCACTCCGACCAGACCACGTGTGGCGTTCCGTCGTCCGATGCCGCGATATCAAGGAGTCGAGCTATGTAGCCGTCAGGCTTTCTGTCAACCCGTTCCGGCGCAGACCAGGCAAAAAGACACCCCGCCATTATCAACGCTAGGACGAATATCGCCACGCCGGTATGACGCACGTTAACTCCTGCGTGATGCTACTAGGTCCGTGCCAGTTGTCAAGCACTTCAGCGTCGGAACTGCGGTGACCTGTAAGAAGCGAGGCGGCGCGTAACGGCTGTGGAGTGCTTGCCGGGGTGCTGTCGGGCCGGGATTCGAGAGCAGGGGAAAAGAGGGACACTTCCCCATATGCGCTAACTTAAGGAGTTGACTCAGGGCTGGGTGACCATAGAATTGA
>CAZVCQ010000426.1:0-3145 GCA_964626085.1 uncultured bacterium | reverse complement strand
GAAGTGTTCTTCTCCTGACTTGTCGTAGAGCAGGAACTTGCGCTGGACCACGTCCTCGGCAAGCTCCAGATTCACGCGCCGCACTCCCTGCCGGTTCGGTTCCGCGGAGCCAACGCATAACTCCAGCGCCGTCAGCGCAGCGCGGGCGTCGCCCTGCGAGATTACTGTCAGGTAGTCGAGGACATCTTCGGCTACCACCGGCTTAAGCGGTGCCAGGCCCTGTTCCGCGGCCATGGCGCGTCGCATCACCGTTTTCACTTCGTCCGGCCCGAGCTGGTTGAGCACGTAGACCCGGCAGCGCGAGAGCAGGGGCGCGATCACTTCGAACGAAGGATTCTCGGTGGTGGCGCCAATCAGGATGATGCGGCCGGATTCGACGTGGGGGAGAAAGGCGTCCTGCTGGGCCTTGTTGAAACGGTGAATTTCATCCACGAAGAGGCTGGTGCGGCGGCCGTGCATCGAGCGTTCGAACTCAGCCCGCTTCGTGATCTCGCGCACCTCTCCGACCGAGGAAGTCACGGCCGAGAGTTGGATGAAGATGGCTTTGGTGTAATGGGCAATGGCAAGTGCGAGCGTGGTCTTGCCTGAGCCAGGCGGGCCCCAGAGAATCATCGAGTGGAGTTCGCCCTTCTCAATCATCCGCCGCAGCGGCCTGTCCTTGCCGAGCAGGTGGTCCTGCCCGACGATATCGTCGAGCGTGGCCGGACGCATCCGGTCGGCTAGGGGAGAAGCGGTTTCGCAGGACGAAGGACGAGGGACGAAGGACGAGTCGGACGGCGTTGGGCTTGGCGTCTTACGTCTGGCCACGGCTTCATTATATGCACGCTGGCGCAAAAGAGAAGCCTGGGCGAGTCAGACGGGCTGGAGGCTGGTGAGGATCATTGCGGAGGCGGGCTGTCAGCGGCTGCGGGTCAGTCGGCGCTTTGAGGGCCGCGGAAATCGCGCGCGCCGTGCACGAAGGCGACGACCTGAACCGTTGCTGCCGTCACTCGGTACATCAAGCGATATCTTCCCACGAGGAGCTCGCGCACTGCCGGGTCGTTGAGTTCAGGGACAATGCGACCGCGCTCGGCGAAGGTCGCAAGCGATCGCGCAGCATCACGGACTTCACGAACGAAGGTGGCTGCATAGTGAGGCGAGTCTTGGGCAATGTAGTCCGCCACTTGCTCCAAGTCGTGCCACGCGGGTTCGGACCAGACTACTGTTCGAGCCACCGGGCCATTCGACGTTCGACTTCGTCCTGCGTAAGCACGCGGCCCTCGTCAGCAGCTTTGAGTCCGCGGTCCACCTTCTGGCAGACGTAGATATGGTACTGGATGTCCTCCAGCGATGCATCGTCCGGTACGCGGTCAAGCAGTTGACGGACTTCGTCCTTGGCCGTGCTCATCGCGTCCTCCGGGCACTGGCGCGGTTTGTTCTCATCGTGTTTCCATTCTACCGTGGTGCCCCTGGGTGTCAAACGGCGGAAAGCTCCAGTGGAGCAGGAACCAGGGGCCACGGGTCAGGGCGAAGTCGGAAGCTAGATGTCAGAAGCTGGAAGTCAGAAGTGCGGCGGTCGGAGCCTTGGCGGTCCTAGCGACCTTGGCGGTTGTCTTGTCGGGGCGGCGGTTCAGGTCGGCCGGAGACTGGTGAGGATTGCCACGGCAGCCTGTTTGTCGATGGGCTCGTTGGCGTCGCCGCAGCGGGGCGAGAGGACGCAGGCCGGACATCCCTTTTCACAGCCGCACTGGATGACCATGTCTCGTGTGACGCGGCTGAGACGGTCGAACTCCGAGTAGAGTTTCTCCGATATCCCGATGCCGTGTTCGTACCCGTCATAGATGAGTATCGTGGGCTGACGCGTGTCCGGAAAGTAGGGATAGCTACCGCCGCCGATGTCGAGCGGGTCGCACATGGCCACGAGCGGAGCGAGCGCGATCAGCGCGTGCTCGGCGGCGTGAAGCCCGCCGATGAAGCTGGCACTCTCTTCCTGCAGTTCGATTCCGGCCTCACCGGAGAAGCAGAGCCAGATACCGACAGCCGGGAACTTGACCGGAGGGAGGTTGAGTGGGTGTGTGTAAAGCAACTGGTCGTACTTCTTGACCCGGTAGCCGGTGTAGGTCGCGGTGACCTCGAGCCGGCCGAGGCTGAGCGCTATGCCGGGGTTCAAGGTGCGCTGTTGCTGAGTCTCGAGCAAGCGCATTTCTTCCCGGGTGATGACCTGGGTGTGGAAGTCGACGTCCTTGCGCTCGACTTCGGCTCGTTGGTTCTCAAGGTCGAGAGTCCTTACTAGATAGGTCTCGCCCTGGTGAAGCAGGACGGCGCCGGGATAGGCCTCCCGGCAGGCGCGGGTCTTATCCATTGTCTCGATGACCCGTCCGTCCGCGACAATCTCGACCGCGCTTTCTTCGATAGCTTCGAGCGCGACCTCCTCCTGGGGACGGGTCCGGCCCGCATAGATCCAGCCGACCGGCGTCTGGCGCAGGGTGAGCTCCTTCTCCAACTCCTTCACCGCTGCGAGCTTGACCTCGGAGGACTCTGGACTCTGGACAATGGACTCAGGACTCCTAGAGGTCCCCGGAGCATTCGTGCTTCGGATTTCACTCGTCATTCGTGCTTCGGATTTCGACTTTTCCTCAAGCACTTCTTCCTTGCGTAGCGGCAGTTCTGATGCCGCGCACGCCATGTGGCCCTTGATGATGTAAGGATTGGTGAGGTCGATGACCGCGGCTTCGAACCCGCGTTCGAGAATGAGCGTGGGGTTGCGCAGGAGGTACTGGTTGAGCGCATCCGCATAGCCGATGAACACGACCAGCGAATCCTGCAGCTTGCGTCCGGCCCGGCCGGCCTGCTGCCAGAATGAGGCGAATGAGCCGGGGAACCCGGCGATGACGATGCAGTCGAGGCTGCCGATGTCGATGCCGAGCTCCAGCGCGTCGGTGGATACGACCCCGCGCAGGGCGCCGGAGGAGAGGCCGGCTTCGATTGAGCGCCGGTCCTCAGGTATGTACCCGGCCCGGTACGGCGAAACGGCCAGCTCCGGCGTGTGTTCCTTGACCCAGCGCGAGATGAGTTCGGCCAGGCGGCGGGACGGGACAAAGCACACCGTCTGGAACCCGCCCTTGGCGAAGTGGGTGACGATCTGCTGGGTCTGAACGTGGATGGA
>CAZVCQ010000425.1:0-3156 GCA_964626085.1 uncultured bacterium | reverse complement strand
GATGGCGACGGGATGCCTGACCTTGGTTACGTGGCGCCGGGTGAGTCGAGCCGGTTCTCGCTCGATGTGACCGCTCCGTCCGGGACGCAGGGAGACACAGCGTCACTCAGTCAGGGAGTATTCCTCGTGGCGGGGCACGTGGGTGGTCGCCCAGATATCGCCGACACGGCTGTCCTGAGTCTTACTCTCTTGCCCGCATTCTCCGTGCACAACTTCCCGAACCCATTCAGCGACCATACCGCGTTTGTCATCGGCCTGCCGGATGGCGGCAGAACGAGCCTGACCATCTACACCCGGGCCGGGACAAGGGTCTGCCGGGTCATCGAGAACACGGACCTGCCGGCCGGAGTCCATCTTGTACGCTGGGACGGAGTGAATGACAACGGCCGCAGCATCGCGCCCGGGACCTATGAGTACCTGCTCGACTACGTGCACGCGGGCAAGACCGAGCGAATCAGGAAACGACTGGTACTGACGAGGCAGTAGGTCATGGGTTTCCGGGAGACAGCACCCAATTCCGCCCGCCCATTTGACACCGCTGCCCGCGAGTTCTATTATGTCCGCGATGTGGCCGCGCTTTCGGGTCGCGGCTCGCGCCCTGCTGGCCGCAACCTGCTTTGTCTCAGTTGCCTCTGCCCAGACGAACTGGGCAAGAACCTATGGAGGTGCGAATGAGGATCAGGGCACCTCAATCCGACTGACCAGCGATGGCGGCTTCATCATTGCCGGCTATACACACTCCTTCGTTGCCGGGTGGTATGATGCCTATCTCATCAAGACCGATGCCTCGGGCGATACACTCTGGACCAGAACCTATGGTGCGACCGCTACCCTTGCCGGAGTTCTGGAATCGGGAAGAGCCCGTTCTTGGAGGATAGAATGCAGGGCCGGATTGTGCTCGTAGTTCTGAGCATTACCCTGTGCGCCGCCGTCGCGCAGGGCGCGAATTCACCCGCAATCGGCAGGCCCGGAACCGGTCTGCCGTCGACGTTGGACGTCGAGGCCAAGATAGCGAGACCGATGGCCATCGAGGTGCCCGGACTGGTGCCGATTTCGGTTCGGCTGACCAACAGGGGCGACACGTCCGCGCTGGTGGACTCGGTCAAGGTGACGATATCCGACGGGTACAGCTCCTTCTCGACCGGCATACCGCTCTCCCCGGGTGAATCAAGGCTGGTATTCATGCCCGTCCCCTGGATATGCCCTGCCGACAGCGAGGAGACCTGCACCGCGTGGATTACCTATCCCGAGGACATGAATCACCACAACGACACGGATGTCGTGGTTGTGAACAGCGTCTGGCAGAGGACCTACGATGGCGGGCATGGTAGCGACGGAGGTAGATCAGTCATACTGTCTTATCCCGGATTTGTCAGTGCCGGCTGGACCACTACCATCGCAGGCGATTTGGATGTCTACCTCGTCAAGACAAACGGGCAGGGCGACACGGTCTGGACCAGAACCTATGGCGGGACAGGCATTGACGTCGGCAATTCAGTCGAACAGACCAAGGATCGTGGCTATGTCATCGCCGGTAGTACTGTATCCTTCGGCGCAGGAGATGAGGACGTCTTCCTCATCAGGACCGATTCTCTGGGTGACACACTCTGGACCAGAACCTACGGCGGGCCGGCGTCTGATGAGGGCTACTCGGTCCAGCAGACTGCTGATAGCGGCTTCATCATCGCAGGCACTACCTCTTCCTTCGGCGCAGAGGGCGTCTATCTTGTCAAGACCAACACTCAAGGTGACACACTCTGGACCAGAACCTACGGCGGAACATCGGGAGGTTGCGGTTACTCGGTCCAGCAGACAACCGACGGTGGTTTCGTCATCGCGGGGAGTATTGGGCCATACGACGACCGTTCCGTGTATCTCATCAAGACCGATGCGCATGGCGATGCGCTTTGGGCCAACCATGACGTAGACGAGGCTGTGGGCAGCTCAGTGCAGCAGACCGCTGATGGCGGCTACGTGATCGCCGGCTCAACCTGGTTTGGCGGTGACATCTTGCTCATCAAGACAAACGCCTCGGGCGATACGCTCTGGACCAGAACCTACGGCGGAACAGGCACCGACAATGGCAACTCCATCCAGCAGACCTCGGATGGCGGCTACATCATCGCTGGCTGGACCCGATCGTTCGGCGCGGGGGATCGCGACGTCTATCTCGTCAAGACCGATTCCCTCGGCGACACGCTATGGACCAGAACCTATGGTGGTGCGGCCAGCGATGAGGGCTACTCGGTCCAGCAGCCTCTTGACGGCAGCTACGTCATCGCCGGATATACCGGGTTATTCGCGGCCGGGGACTCCGATGTCTATCTCATCAAGACCCGGGGCCTTCATGACGTCGGCCCTGTCGAGATTCTATCGCCGCCCCGCAGCGCGGGTTTCGACAGCGTGTACGTACCAAGAGTCGTTATCCGCAACTTCGGCCTGACATCGAGCTCGGAATTGTCGGTGACCCTGGTCATCGGCTCCGGCTATTCCCAGACGGTACAGGAAACACTGACGTCGGTGCCGCTGGACACTCTGGTGTTCCCTCCGTGGACCGCGGGACCGGTCGGGTCAATCTCAGTCACCTGCTTCACGTCGCTAGCCGGGGACGAGCGCCCGATAAACGACACCATCAGGGATTCGATTCAAGTGCGCTATGTACGTTTGAATGACATTGCCGCCACCGCCATTCTGTCGCCGCCGGGAATCGCGGAATCGGGCAGCGTATACTTGCCGAGCGCGATTGTCCGCAGCTTCGGCCTGAATGCAGCGGCATTCCCGGTAACGATGAACATCGGCGCCGGCTATTCCCGTACAGTGCAGGAGACGCTGGCATCGGGTCAATGTGACACAGTGGCATTCCCGGCGTGGACTGCCGATCCCCTGGGTCCGCTCGAAGTCACCTGCTATACGTCGCTCGCAGGCGACGAGGACCCGGCGAATGATACCATCCGCGACACGATTCAAGTAGTCCCGCCGCCCCACCACGATGTCGGCGCCGTCGCCATTATCTCACCGTCAGGTGGCGTGCGGGCCGGCGACACCGTGATACCAAGGACGCGTATCAGGAACTTCGGAGATAGGCAGGAACGGTTCTTCGACGTCCGGCTCCAAATCGGTGCGAGCTACAACGAGAAGGTGAATGTCGCGGACGCA
>CAZVCQ010000424.1:0-3163 GCA_964626085.1 uncultured bacterium | reverse complement strand
ACTATTACACGCACCAACCGTCAGCAAGGTGTCAAGGCTTTTTCAACAGCCCCAGTGTCCCGGCCCGCCGGCCCCCAACGCGTTGTTGCCGGGTCCGTTCGCGCAGCGGACCCGGCCGTTCCATGGGCCACGGCAGAGACCAGCCGGTTCGCCGCCCTGGTCGTTGCCGGCCCATTTCTCATTGACACTCTTTTCGCGCCTGTTCCCGCTTCCGTAACCTGAGTCGAATCCACTTATCCGATTCCACAGCTACGCAAGTCACCGCCCCGACGACGACAATCCGTACCCAAACGTCCCATGGCAGCGGAACGGTGTGGAGGAGGCGGTTGGCGAGAGGCACATAGGTGACGACGAGTTGCGCCGCTATCATGGCGACAATGCCGGCCAGCAGCCACCGGTTCGAAGACACGCCCGTCGCAAACACGGAGCGCGTGAGCGAGCGGCAGTTGAGCACGTAGAAGGTCTCCACCATCACAATGACGTTGAGCGCCGCGGTGCGGGCTTCCGCCAGACCGGCGCCCCGGTGTCGCTCCCACAAGAACAGCCCGAAAACGCCCGCCAGTAGCAGGCTGGTAACCAGCCCGATGCGCGCAATCAGCGACCCGGTCAGGATGGGCATCTTTGTGCCGCGCGGCGGTCGCTCCATCAAGTCACCCTCCTTCGGCTCGAACGCGAGAAAGACCCCCAACAGCAGGGCGGTGGACATGTTTATGTACAGCACCTGTACCGGCAACAAGGGCAGCGTCCAGCCCACGCAGATGGCAACGAAGATGAGCAGTCCTTCGCCGAGATTCGTCGGCAGCGTCCAGAGGATGAACTTGGTCAGGTTCTCAAAGACGTTTCGGCCTTCCTCGACCGCTGCTTCTATGGAGGCGAAGTTGTCATCGGTCAACAGCATGTCCGCCGCGCCTTTGGCCACATCGGTGCCGGTGATGCCCATCGCGATGCCGATGTCCGCCTGTTTGAGGGCGGGCGCGTCGTTCACGCCGTCGCCGGTCATGGCCACGACGTGCCCGCGCGATTGCAGCGCCTTGACCAGGCGCAGCTTCTGTTCCGGCGCCACGCGGGCAAACACGGAGGCACGCTCCGCCACATCCCTCAATTCGTCATCCGACAACGCGTCGAGGTCCCGACCCGAGACGGCCACCGGTTCCGTTCTTGAGTCCCTGTGGCCTCCGAGGCCGATCTGCTCCGCGACCGCCATGGCCGTTAGCACGTGGTCGCCGGTGATCATCTTGACGCTGATGCCTGCCGTGCGGCATTTGCGGACCGCCGCAACGGCTTCCGCGCGCGGTGGATCGATCATCCCCTGCAGACCGAGCAAGGTCAGCCCGCTCGCCACGTCCCCGTGGGAAAGTTGGCGTTGCTCCGGGCGGATGTGCCGGCGGGCCAGGGCCAACACGCGCAACCCCTGGGCCGCCATCTCGTCGGCGAAGCGGTGAACCGCCTCCTGGTTCAAGTTCGCTTCCGTGCCGTCAGACTGCAAAACGGTGGCGCAACGCTCCAGCAGCTGCTCTACCGCGCCCTTGACGTAGATCAGGTTCGCTCCGTTCGCGGGCGACCCGTTCAAGGTAGCCATGTATTGGTGCTCAGACTCGAATGGGACAACATCCAGTCGCGGGTGCCGACCGCCGAGGTCGTCCGCCACCAATCCCGCTTTCTGTGCGGCGACGACCAAAGCGGCTTCCGTGGGATCGCCTTGCACGACCAACCGTCCGTCCTTCCTTACCAGTTGCGCATCGTTGCACAGCAGACCCGCCTGCAGAACCTCGCTGAGCGCGGGATGGGACGCCGCGGAAACAGACTGGCCGTCCCGGCGGATTTCCCCCTGGGCTTCGTAACCACCACCAGTGACTTCAAACACCTGCCCGCCGGCATAGACCCGCTGAACGGTCATCTGGTTTTCCGTAAGCGTGCCGGTCTTGTCCGAGCAGATGACGGTGGTGCTGCCCAGCGTTTCCACGGCTGGGAGCTTGCGGATGATGGCGCGGCGGCGGGCCATGCGCCCTACGCCGATGGCCAGTGTAATGGTCACTGCGGCGGGCAGTCCTTCCGGTATCGCGGCCACCGACAGCGCCACCGCCGCCATAAACATCGCAGCCAGCGACTCGCCGCGCCCGACGCCGACCGCGAAGGTCAACGCCGCCAGCACCAGGATGGCCACGAGCAGGAACTTGCTGAAACGCGCGATCTTCCGGGTCAGCGGGGTGGAGAGATTCACGGTTTCAGAGACCATCGTGGCGATTCGGCCCATCTCCGTCTTGTCACCGATGGCCCAGACCACGCCTTCGGCCTGGCCGTAGTTGACCAGAGTGCCGGCGAACGCCAGGTTCTTGCGCTCGGCCAGAATCGTGTCCAAAGCCAGCGCGTCGGCGTGCTTCTCCACCGGCACGGATTCGCCGGTCAGGGCCGATTCATCCACCCGCAGATTGCGGACGTGGAACAGCCGCAGGTCGGCGGGGATTCTGTCGCCGGACTGCAGCAGCACCACATCGCCGGGAACCAGTTGCTCCGAAGGTAAGCGCAGCCTGACGCCGTCGCGCCGTACGGTCGCTTCCGTGAGCACCATTCTGGCCAGAGCCTCGATGGCTCTTTCGGCTTTGGCCTCCTGGAGGTAACCCACGATTGCGTTGACCAATACCACGCCGAAAATGACCGAGGCATCCACCCATTCCCGGAGGAACGCCGTAATGACGGCGGACGCCAGCAGGATGTAAAGCAGCGGCGCGTGAAACTGGAGAAGCAAGCGGACCCACTCGCTCCGGCGCATCTGCGCGGTCAGGCGATTGGGGCCGTACTCTCCCTGTCGCCGCGTGACCTCAATTGCGCTCAGGCCGGTGCGCAATTCCACGTCGAGCCGGGACGCGACTTCTTCCACGTTCAACTGATGCCACGACGTCGCCTTCTGTTCGCTCACGTCCGGACCTCCATCTCCCGTCCGGCGGTGCGGTTACCTTGAGTGTCCCGCGCATCAGGACGCACCTTACTTCCTGCCCGCGTTGTGCGTATCGCCCGGCCCTCGACAATCGCAATCCCGTCCTTGGTCAGGCCGTATGACTCATACACCAGCGCGTCAGGGAGGGCTATCGGCTTACGGCTCACGGCTAACCGCTCCGGTGTGTTTCTGTCGCAGCATCCGACCGAGGCCGTAGGCTGTAAGCTG
>CAZVCQ010000423.1:0-3175 GCA_964626085.1 uncultured bacterium | reverse complement strand
TCGATGCAGACGAAGACAACTTCAAGCTCTCGCATTAAGTTAGCGCATATGGGTGAACATCTCCGTTCTTGCCTCCGGTCTCACGCCTTGACTCCGCCCCGGACAGCCCTCCCCAGGCTACTCTCTACCGGGCGGCCAGTCGTGGCGCAGCTTCCCCTATGTCAATCACCGCTTCGCGTTGCACGTTCCGTTCCCCCTCTCCTCGCCGCCCCTCCGCTTCGGCGATTCTGGATTCTGGATTCTGGATTCTGCATTATCCGGCCCCGCCTTCCTCCCTGACCTTCACATTGAACACGTCGAAGAGGATCTCCTTGAGTATCTCGCGGTTGCACCCCTGCCCCGTCCACCGCGCAACCGCGGCCCCGGCCAGGAGATGGAAGTCATCAGCCCAGTACAACTTCGATGCCGACCACAAGTGCCGCACGAAACGGAAGTAGGGCATGAACTGGGTACGGTACAACCCGTGCCGCATCAGCACGGCCCGCGCCTGCAACTCTTTCAGCCGCACTGCTGCCGAGGCCCGCGCATAGTTGCCGCTCTGGGCCCGGATGTCCCGGTCTTTCCTTGCGTCCGCCCATCCATGCTCCAACGCCGCGTTGAACTTCCGGGCCTGCTTCTCGACGTGGTCCCGCGCGGCCTGCTCAGCCTTGCGCTTGTCGTCCATTGTCTCCCTCGGTTCTCCCGCATCGCGCCAGCCGTTTCACATCCAGGCCGCGCCCTTCCCACGTCCGCCGCAGCTCCCGCCTGACCCGGGCCGACTCGGCCGGACCCCGTCGCCTCGTCTCCGCGCAGAGCCGGGCACAAAACCCCTCGTACGCCTGGCGCTCGGACACGTCCCCGGTCAACTCCGCGGCCAGGGAATAGATCCGGCGCCTGCGGCTGCCCATCCCGCTCACCTTGTCGTCAGACCGTTGCTCGTTCTTCGTCCATCGTTTGGGGCATTCGGGCTTCGAGCTTCAATCGTCATTCGTGCTTCGGGTTTCGAACTTGTGGCCCTTGTCCTCGCCTTCGCCCGCCTCCTCAACTCTGGATTCTGGTTTCTGGACTCTGGACTCTGAAGTCCCCAGCGTCGGCACCTCGATGCCGGCGACCTCGCGCAATACGATCCGGAGCAGAAGTTGTACGGTATTCGGCTCCAGGTCGAACTTCAGCCACTTGACCAGAACGCCGTCCAGCGCGAACGCCAGTACCTCATCCTGGCCGCACGTCAGCGCCCGGGCCACGTCCTCCACCATCCAGCGCAGCTCCTCGACCATCGAATGGTCGATACCACTCGCCGTAATCACCCGGTCGACCGCCATATGTGCTTTGTTTATGGCCACTTGCTCCGATAACCCACAAGCTGTGTTCACCGGAGCCATCCTGCGGATGTACTCCAGCAGGGCCCGCGTCTCGCGGTTCAGACCTTTCCGGACTGTCTTCACAACCATTAACTGACTCCTTTCATGTATCGCCTTTCACAGTATGTTTGCCGAAACCGGGAAAATGGATGTAACGGACGTGCAACCCACCCAGGTGGGTCGCCCGGGGGAGGGTATCCCGGCGGGTTTTCCGACACGCAGACTGACGGATTCTGCTGCACCCAGGTCACGGAGATTGCGGCTAGCCAAGGCCTCGAGCTCGTCCTAATCCTCGCTCTCGACCAAGGTCTTGGCCAGGGTCTGGTCAAGGCTCTCGACCAGGCTCCTGTCGAGGCCCTTGGCCAGGGTCGTGTCGAGGCCCAGGTCCAGGCCGGCCTCAAGGCCCTCGGCAAGGGTTTCGGGTTCACCCTCAACATGGGTCTCGGGCTGGGTCTTGGGCTGGGCGATAAGCAGGTCGCTGACATGCCCCTCCCCCGCTTCGCGAACCGGCACGAGCTTTCGAGTATGGAATACGCTCTCGAACGCCTGGTCAAGTACCCCGGTATCCCCTTCGACGTCTTTTCGATTGTCTCCTCCGTGGTCTTCTGCGTCAGGAACGTCGCTGAGTTTGAGGACGAGTCTGAACCTGAGTTCGACGACAGGTTCGCCGCTGAGTCTCTCTTTGAGCAGGTGGTTGGCTTCGTCGCCAGGACCGGCGCAGTCGTGTTGACATTCGTTCGACCGAGGGTATCCTATGGGCGTGAAACAACGTCCGCTGCTATACATCGAGACGTCGGTCTTCGGCTTCTACTACGATGAGGAACCGCGGAATGCCCTGCGCCGTGAGGCGGTACGGGAGTTGTTCCGGCAGATAGAACTCGGCATACTCGATGCTGCCACTTCCCCAGTCACCACAAGTGAACTGGTCGCATCAAAGGAACCGCTGAAAGGGCGCGTCCTCGAGCTGCTTTCGCGAGTGGCTGCGCTTCGGGCCGACGAAGCGGAGGTCCGACGCCTGGCCGAGGAGTACCTCAAACAGGGCGTCATGCCCGCGGCGGAGCAACTGGATGCGCTTCACGCGGCCTACGCAACCGTGGGACGGGCGGAGATCATCGTATCACTGAACCTCAAACACCTAGCCAACACGTGGGCCGAAAGACAGCTTAATGCGGTGAACCTGCGGGAGGGGTACCCAATGGTGAGTGTCAGAACGCCGGAACAGGTAGTGCGATATGAAAATTGATGGCCTCGACTGGATGGATTGGCTGCACAAAGTCAGGCACGAGGCGGATGAGAAGCGCGTACGGGACGGCTTGAGCGTCGAGGAGTGGCTGCGGCACGCAGCCGGACTCGACGATGAAGTCCGCGCAGGCCTGCGAGAACATGAGCATCCACCCGTCGCACGCGACAAACCGCCGACAGGCGACTGAAATGACGCGCCCGGCGCCGGAGCCGATGGCCGTCTGCCCTGAGCCTTTTCCCTCCGTGCCCGCAGACCTGCCATCTGGAATCTGCAATCTGAAATCGGCTCTCCGCGAGCATCGCCTCGCCGCCCACGTCCTCGCTCCTACGCCCGTCCTCCATCTTCACCCGGCTCCTGTCCTCACTCCTCAATCCTCACTCTTCCATCTTGTCCCCGCCATCCCCGCCTCCGCCATCAAGGAGTTCCTGGAGAAGCACTGACGGACGCCCCCCGCCGCCGATTTGGCATCCCCGCCCGCGAGTCGTACAATCCCGCGATGAGGACCGGCGTCTTGGTCGTGGGGAAAAGGGGGACACTTCCCATATGCGCTAACTTAATGCGAGAGCTTGAAGTTGTCTTCGTCTGCATCGAG
>CAZVCQ010000422.1:0-3188 GCA_964626085.1 uncultured bacterium | reverse complement strand
CGAGCAGCGGATCACGGCCTTGCGCAAGGACCTGAGGAAGATCGATCGGGAGCGGGCGGTTCAGCGCAACCGCCGTGGCGACATGTTCAGGCTGGTGCTTGCCGGCTACACCAACGCAGGCAAGTCTACCCTGCTCAACCGCATGACATGCGCGGACGTAAGGGTATCGGACCAGTTGTTTGCCACGCTCGACCCAAACACCAAGCCATGGGAACTGGCGCGGAATGTGAACGTGCTCGTCACCGATACGGTCGGGTTCATCCGGCATCTGCCTACGCAACTGGTCGCCAGCTTCCGTTCCACGCTGTCCGAGGTGCTCGACGCCAGCCTGGTGCTGCACGTGGTCGACGCCGGCGACGAGCAGGTCGATCGCAAGATTGACGCGGTGAATGACACGTTGTCCGAAATCGGGGCCGGCGACCAAGCGGTGATGATGGTCTTTACCAAGACTGACCGCGTGTTCGACGACGTGGTACTGAAGCGGCTGAAGCGCAGCTATGCCGGGTCTGCCTTCGTTTCCGGGGCGACCGGCGATGGGATCGAGGAACTCAAGGCCGAACTGCTACGTTGGGTTGAAAAGGGCATGGTGACGCGCACGTTCACCGTGCCGGAACAACGACTGGATCTGGTCAGCCTACTGCATGATTCCGGCCGGGTCATCCAAGAACAGGCACTCAAAGGCAAACTCAGGCTCAAGGTCATCGGGTTCAAGCCTTCTCTTGCTCGCGCCCGCGCCAAGGTGGACGCAGCGCTGCGCAGCTAGACGCGGCTCCGCCGCGAGTTTCCAGTTCCCAGGTTCCATTGTCCGCGCTTCTGACTTCCAGCAACTAGTTCCTGGTATCTGACTTCGGTCGACTGAGAAACCGGCTCCGTGGTTCTGCATGTTGGCTTGTGGCCTTTGCCTCTTGACTTGCGTCCGCCGCGGTCACTGCCAACTGCTACCTGACTAACTTACTAACTCGCGGCGCAGCCGCGCGGGCTAGGCCCGGTTCGCGCCCGAACCGGCTCCGGCAAACACAAGGTACCGGCCCAGGGCTTCAAGCGTCACCAACCCGACAATCCGGCCCGCTTCAAGCACGGGCAGAGAAGAACACCGGCAGGCCTGGATTGCGGCATAGACTTGCTCAAGGGTCTGGTCCGCGGTCACAGTTGTGAACTCGGTCCGCATCACTCGTCCGACCAGGGCTCCGGGGCCGTGCTCGTGGAGCGCGGCCAGGATGTCCGGTTTCATCAGGATACCGACCAGCTTCTCGTCCGTCACGACCGGGAAGTCCTCCTGAAAACCGTTGTAAGCGTGCTCGACGGCAAGGCTTACCCGGTCATCAGGACTCAGTGTCTCGAACTTCGTGGCCATGACGCGGCTGACCGGCACGTCGTGGAGCGCGGTCTTGATGCGCACCTGGTTGGCTTCAGAACTCGCGCCGAAGTAGATAAAGACCGCGATGAAGGCCAGCCAGATGTTGGTGAACAGACCGACCAGGCCGAGCCCGATGGCAAAGACGCGTCCGACCGAGGCGGCGATGGCAGTGGCCCGGTCGAAGGGCATTGCCCGGGCGAGCGCGGCCCGGAATATCCGCCCCCCGTCCATCGGGAAACCGGGCAGCAGGTTGAAGATGGCGAGCAACAGGTTGACGCGGGCGAGGTTGGGCAAGAACAGGCCGCCGGTGACCGTCGTCTTCAACGTGGCCGCGGAACCATAGAGCAGCAGGCTCGCCGCTCCCAGAGCCAGACCCAGAACGACGCTCGTCGCCGGGCCGGCCACGGCAATCAGGAACTCCTGGTTCGGCTGCTCCGGCATGTCGTCCATTTGGGACACCCCGCCGATGGGCAGCAGGACTATGCCGCGCACCTTCACGCCGAACCCGCGCGCGACCAGGCTGTGCCCGAGTTCGTGGAGCGTGACCGAGAGGAAGAGCGCCAGTATGAAACTCACGCCGGTGAGTGCGGCCTTGGTTCCGCCCTGAAACAGGTAGACCATTCCCAGGAACGCGACGAATAGTATGAAAGTCAGGTGGAGGCTGATCGGGATGCCGAAGACCCGGCCCAGCTTCAGCGACGATCTCACGGCATCACCAGCGGCGAGGAACCCCTGAGAAGTTCGTCCACGAACCGGTCTTCGGGCAGCGCACCTTCGAACGAGTGACCGCGATTCACCACGGTCTTCGGTACGGCGGTGACGTTGTAGAGGCCCGCGAGTTGCGGAAACTCGGTCGCATCGATGACACTCAGCGATACCCGGGCGCTTTCGAATGCGAGGCCCGCCGCCGTGGCTGCCGCGGTCGGGCAGACCGGGCAGGTCAGGGTGACGAACATCTGCATGTCGAGCGGTGAAGTCAGGCCGGACAACTTTGTCCTCGTCTCCGGCTTCAGTCCGCTGTCTCGGCACCCCACCAGTTCAATCAGAGTAAGCAGCGTTGTGAACTCGAACCCGGCCGGCACTCCGTAGTACCTGATGCCGTAGTCCTTGTCCCCGGTGACGACGAATGCCGGCACTTTGTCCACGTGGTATTCTGCGGCCTTGGCGCTCTCCTTCTGCAGGTCGTAGACCTCGACCGAGAGCTTGTCCGACAGACCGTTGAGTTCCTGCGCAAGCCCCACGGCGTCCTTGCAGAACTGGCATTCGCTTTCCTGCGTGAACAGTACCAACCTGACTGGGTTCTCCACCTTGGCCAATATCTCGGTTGCCTTCTTTCTGACCGGGTCGCTTAGTAATGGCATATTATCTCGTTTGTTAGACGCAGTCAGCGGCCTCGGGAATCAGAATACGGACCGCACGGGGCCAGCCGGGCATGTAGCGTAGGACACCGAGGCGGGCAGTGGCGCATGCCGTTGTCCTGCTCGCTGCTCTTCAAGTGGCTCTGCAAGCTGCCCGCGAAGCTGCTTGCACAGGGATTCGGGAAGGAATCTGGACAGGGACGTGGGCTGGAACCCGGGATTGAACTCGGGATGGAGCAGTGCATGTTGCCCGGCAAGGAACCGGGCAAGGAGCTGTCCTTGTTGCTGGCCAAGTAGCGGGCGAAGTAGCGGTGGAAATAGCCGAACAAGTAGCCCGCGTCGTTCCTCGCCAAGTCCCTCAGGACGTGACTTCGGAGACCACGGGGATAGCCACGGGGGGTCCGGACTCAGGACATAGGTACTAATCAGAGCAATAAATAGCTTGCATTCCTGCAAGGGTTGTGTATAGTGAT
>CAZVCQ010000421.1:0-3231 GCA_964626085.1 uncultured bacterium | reverse complement strand
CGCCACCAGCTAAGGCAGAAATCAAGCATGGCTTGACATAGTGAATCTGAGCGACCGAAGGGAGTCGAACGGGTCTCTCATACCGGAATTCTGGGTTGTCCGACCGGAACCGGCCAAGCCCACTCGATCCCTTGATCCCTCGATCTCTCTATCCCTGCCTGCAGCACTCGACCACTGGATCACTTCTTGACTGTTCTCGTTTCCCGGCTATACTTCCCGCGCTCTGCCTGCGACGGTCAACGACCGAATCCGGCAGGCAGTAGCCCGCAAAGACAATAGACCGCAGCAGGAAAGCGAGACCTCTTCGATGGTGATTGGCGTATTCGGTCTGTCGGCCTGCGGGAAGACAACGCTCTTCTCGCTCTTGACCGGCATGCAGCTCGACCCGGCCACGCGGCGCAAAGACGGCGTGACCGGTACGGCGCTGGTTCACGACCCGCGCGTAGACGAGCTCGCGCTGGTCTTCAACCCGAAGAAAATCACGCAGGCCAGCCTGACCTTTGCCGACATGCCCGGCTTCGACATCGAAGCAACCCGGGGCGAGAAAAGCCGGGTGATGCAGTTCATCCAGACATCCGACGCCCTGCTCTGCGTGGTGCGCGCCTTCGACAACCCTGCGGTCGCATGGCCGGCCAATTCCGAAACCCCGGCCCGCCAGCTCGGTACGATCCGCACCGAACTGCTGCTGCGCGACCTCGCGGTGGTCGAGAACCGGCTAGAGCGGATTACCGAGACCGAGAACAAGCGCCACCGCTTGAGCGACGGGGAACAGAAGGAGCGCAAACTCCTGACCACAGTCCGTGAGAAGCTGGAGAACGAGCAGCTTGTCAGCCGGCAGGAACTGACACCACTGGAACTGAAGACAATTGGGACGCTTGGCCTGTTCACTGCCAAGCCGATAATCGTCGCCGTCAACATCGACGAGCACCAACTCAGCAAGAAGTCGTACCCGGACCAGGACTACGTCCGGGAGCAGTGCGCCGCGAATGGCTTTGCCTATATCGAGCTGTCCGGCCAGATAGAATCGGAAATCAGCCAGTTCGACGAGGCCGACCGCGAGCTCTTCCTGCGCGAGTACGGTTTCACCGAGAGCGGCATCCAGCGCCTGTCACGGGTCGTCTACGAACACGTCGGGCTCATCTCATTCCTGACCGTAGGCGATGACGAAGTGAAAGCCTGGACCATCCGAAGGGACACCTGCGCCCGCGACGCGGCCGGGGCGATTCACACCCGTCTTGCCGAGACGTTCATCCGCGCCGAGGTCATCCCGCACAAAACCTTCATGACCGTCCGTTGCATGAAGCTGGCGAACGCGCAGAATCTCGTCCGCCTCGCGGGCAAGGATGAGATTGTGAACGACGGCGACATCTTCCACGTCCGCGCCGGCAGCTAGGTCTGCACGCGGCCTTCTGATTGCGGGAGCACGGCTCCCGCTTTTCCTTTCCTCTGGCTTGTGCCCAGGCCCCCTGCTCGACGCGGTACGACCCGCCCACTCCGGACCGCTCCTCACCCTCGCTCCGCTCTCCCTCTCCTCCCCGAGGAGAGGGTTCGGGTGAGGAGTGCTTGAGGTTGAGCTTGGCTTACGCTTGAGCTACTCAGCCCGGAAGCGCCAGGTCGCGACCGCGAAGAAGAGCACGGCGTACCCAGTGATAATCGCGGCCGGGACCAGAGCCGAGCCGAATCCCAGCCCCCGAAGAACGACATTCTGGAACCCGTCCATCGCCCACGCGCTGGGCAGAAGGTGGCCGATGAAGGAGAACGTCCGGCCGGTGATCTCAAGCGGGAACCATGCGCCGCCACCGGCGGCGAACAGGAACATCGCTATCATCGAGAACATGCTCACCTGTTCCTGGGTCTTGGCAATGACGCCGATTAGGAGCCCCAGGCTTGCCACCCAGAGTGACAGTGCCGCGAGAACCACGAGGACTCCGGCCGGCGCCCGCATGTAGTCCACCTTGAAGGCGAGCTGACCCAGCACGACAAGCAGCAGTCCTTGCAGGAACGTAACCGTGAACATGGCCATCACGTGCCCGGCGATGACCTGTGCACGTGTGACCGGCGCTGAGAGCATCCGGCCCAGGGTGCGGCTGCGCCGCTCAAGCACCAGCAGCAAGGCGGCCGTCATCACCCCGAAAATGGCGAACTGCACCAATGTACCGGGCGAAGACTGCTCGAAGCCGTTGGCGACCGCGCGCCGCTTCGCCGGCACGGAGCCGATTGTCTCGCGCCGGATGGACAGCGCCGGCTCCTGCCAGCCGGCACTTGCCTGCACAGCAAGGTCGGTCGCGTTCGTGCTCGGGCTGACCGCGCCGGCGACCAGCCTGCCCACCCGCGCCGATATGGCAACCCGCGCGCCCACGGCCTCTACCGCCTGCAGCGCGGCCTGAGCCTGCGGCTCAGAACGGTCGCACACTGCCTCAGGCAAGGGGCCGGCCGCCGCGCCCTGCGCGTAGCCTGCCGGCACGACCAGCACGAGGTCGAAGCGGCCACGCCTGATCAGGTCATCCACCTTTCCCGCTGCAGCACGGTCCAGCTCCTCAACGCGCACCAACCCGCCCGCCTCAAGCTGCTCCCGCACCAGACCGCTCAGCCCGGTCGAATCGAGGTCGCACACACCGACGACCGGCCGCGGGTCGTCGTGACTAGGCCAGCGGAAGGCAAGGCCAAGGAAAGCCGTGAACACGACCGGCATCAGCACCAGGAAGATGGCAGAGCGCCGGTCGAGCAATATCTGCTTCAGGTCTTTGGCCGCGATTGCGAGAATGCGTCCCATTCTTCAGGCAAACCTGCGCCGGAATACCAGCACGCCGATTAGGAAGCATACCACGCCCCAGGCAAGCATCACGCCGAACGGCACGAGCAGGTCGGACGCCGGCCGCCCGGCGATTGCGAGATTCCAGCCCCGAATCACCCAGCCCTGAGGCAGAACGAGCGCAATCCGGTTGAACGCAGCCGGCATGTTGGGTACTGCCTGGGTGAAGAGGCCGCCCAGCATCCCGGCCACCGAGAGACCGCCGCCCAGGACCGGTCCGCCCTGGCGGGTGGTTTTGATGAATGATGCGAGCATCACGCCGAACCCGGATGTCGCCACTACCGTACCGAGGAACGCGAGCAGCGAACTGCCTGCCTGTCCCCAGCGCAGACCGAAGAGCAGCGTCGAGGCGACAATGAGCAGGGCCGCCTGCACCGCAACCGTGCCGACGACCGAGAGCATCTTGCCTCCCAGTATCC
>CAZVCQ010000420.1:0-3232 GCA_964626085.1 uncultured bacterium | reverse complement strand
CATCGTCTTCTACCTCGACTATGCCCGGCAGCTCTTCCGCCTCTCGCACGGCCGGTCAATCTCCGGCCCGACCCTCGCTCGGGAGGCTCAGGTGCTGCTGGACAAGTGGCAGGCTCGCGGCCTCAGACCCGATGTCCTTGCAGCCATCCGCTCCGAGGTCTTCAGTGTCCCCGCGCCCGCGCCATAGCAGCAGACCGACGGCCCATGGCGTGCCGCCTGATAATGAAGGGCGGGCTGTCACCCGCCCCTGCCTGTCTCCTGTGTACTGTCTACTGTATTCTGTCTTCTTGGTGCTTACCTCGTCACCACGACCTTGGTGACGGCAACGGCCGATCTCCCGTCCTCGGTCTCCAGTCCTCGGACAAAGTACACGCCCGGGCTGAGGTGGCTCACGTCGTTCGCACCCGGCCGCAGGTCCAGTGCCTTCCGCCCTGCCGCATCCATCAGGCAGCTTGGGCTTGCGCGTTCCGCAAGGAACAGCACGCCCCGGATGACAGTCGGTGTCGGCTTGGAGCCTGCGGCATGCGGCTCGACGCTCTGTTCAATCCCCCCGGTTGAGTAGCGCAGGATCGAGATGCTTGACGAGCCGAAATTGGCTGTGTAGACCCGATTCTGAACCGAATTCCAGACAAGGGCCACCGGCTGGACACCGACCCCGATAGTCGTGTCCGCCTCGTTGATCGCGCCGTCTATCACCGTCACGCTGCCGCTGCCCTTATTCAGGCAGTACACCTCGTTGTCCCGCGAGTTGTAACAGAGGGCATAAGGCCCGCCGCCTGCTTCCACGGTCGCAACAGACCAGTTGGTCTCTCCGTCAATCACGGTGACATCGTCAGTGCCCGCGTTGGCGCAGTAGACTTTGTTATCGGTCGGATTGTAACAGAGGGCTCGTCCGCCGTAGCCTGCAGTAACAATATCGGCAATGACATCCATGGCTCCGTCAATCACTGCCACATAGCGCTGGCCGTTCCAACTCGTGCAGTAGACCTTGTTGTCGGTCGGGTTGTAGCAGAGGGCGTTGCCATTTCCGGCCAGATTCGTGATGACACTGTCGGTCGCAGCGTCCACTACAGTCAGTCCGTCGTAATTCAAACAGTACACCTTGTTGTTCTGCGAATTGTAGCAGAGAACAGAAACGTACCGGCCCACAGGCACGTTGGCAATGACCTCGTTGGTCGCCCCGTCGATGACGGTCAAGCTGTCACTCCAATACTCCGCAAGGTAGACCTTGTTGTTGGTCGTGTTGTAGCAGAAGGCAACGGGGCAGTGGCCATAACCCACGTCCATGGTGGCGACGACGCTATCGGTCGTGCCGTCGATCACGGTCACGGTGTTGGCGTCCCAGTTCGCGCTGTAGACCTTGTTGTCGGTCGGGTTGTAGCAGAGAGCAAGAGGATTGCTGCCTACTGTCACGGTCTTGGTGACTTCATCAGTCGCTCCGTCTATCACGTTCACTCCGCATGCGCTTGAGTCTGCGCAGTAGACCTTGTTGTTGGCCGAGTTGTAGCAGAGGGCATAGGGCCAGCAACCAGCAGTCACCGTGGCAATGACCCCGTTGGTGGCGCCGTCGATCACGGTGACGTTGTCGCTGTTCCCATTCGCGCAGTAGACCTTGTTGCCGGTCGGGCTGTAGCAGAGGGCCTGAGGCCAGCAACCTGCGGTCACGGTGGCAATGACCTCGTCGGTCGCCCCGTCAATCACGGTTACGCTGCTGTCGGCCCCATTCGCGCAGTAGACCTTGTTGTTGGTCGGATTGTAGCAGAGGTCCTGAGGGCTGATGCCTACAGCCACGGTCGCGACAATGCTGTCGGTCCTGCCGTCTATCACGGCCACGTTGCTCCCTGCGCAGTAGACCTTGTTATTCGTCGCGTTGTAACAGAGGAGCCCGGCGCCGCTAGCCGTAGTCACGGTGGCAACGACCGCGTTGTTCGCGCCGTCGATCACCGTTACGCTATGGCTGTTGCCGTTCGCGCAGTAGACCTTGTTGTCGGTCGGGTTGTAGCAGAGGACATGAGGCCAGTAACCTACGGTTACGGTGGCGATGGCCGAGTCGGTTGCCCCATCGATCACGGTAACGTTGCTGCCGCTGCCCGCGCAGTAGACTCTGTTGCTGATCCGGTTGTAGCAGAGGGAACCAGCGTCGCTACCCACAGACACGGTGGCAATGACCGAGTCGGTCGCACCGTCAATCACGGTTAAGCTACTATCGCCCCCGTTCGTGCAGTACACCTTGTTGTGGATCAGATTGTAACAGAGGACACCGGGGCCGCCGACCACTGTTACCGTGGTAATGACCGCGTTGGTCGCGCCGTCTATCACGGTCACGCTACTGCTCCATTGGTTCGCGCAGTAGACCTTGTTGCTGATCGGGTTGTAGCAGAGAGCCCCCGGGCGCCACCCCACTGGGATCCGTGCAATCTTCCTGTTCGTAGCCCCGTCAATTGCCAGCACCCAGTCGCCGTTGTCGCCGCTGACGTAGATTGTGTTGTTGACCGAGTTGTAGGTCAGGCACTGCAGGCCAGTCAGTCCGCCGAGCGAATCGGGCAGGTAGACGGTCTTCTCCAGCCAATCTGCACGGACCGCCGACAGGGAACAGCCTACGGCCAGCAGCACAGATGCGAGTCTCACGGTACCTCCTTATCTTGTAACCACGACCTTGGTAACGGCTAACGGCTCACGGCTGACGGCTGACGGCCCGGGCCGGACAAAGTAAACGCCAGGACTGAGGCTGCGGACATCGTTCGCGCCCGCATGAAGGTCCAGCACCTTGCAGCCGTTGATGTCGAGCAACGCGCTTGATGCTCTACGCTCCACGCCCGACGCCAAAGGCAGGTTCAGCACAGCGCGAACGACCGTCGGGCCTGATCTCGTCGTTCGCACTTCGGCGTTCGGCGTTTCCTCGATTCCGGGGTAAGCATTCACGCGGTATACCACGTACACTTCGGGATTGCCCGCAAACGGTGTCCCGAGCCCGAGGTTGCCGGTGATCGCGGCCTGGTCTTCCAGCGGCGCGAAGCAGACGAAGTTCTCACCCCAGACGAGCGAGTCCGTACCCCAGGCATATGACCACGTCAATGAGTCGGTGCCGGCGCCGCCGGTCACGTCCGCCCATTGCCAGGGCATCCGCACACTTCCCACCCGGTTCAGCACGCCCATCATCCTCGTCCGGCCGGGGAACCAGCGGTTCACGGCCTTGCCGGTGAAGGCCGGTCGCGCCAGAACGGTCGTGTCG
>CAZVCQ010000419.1:0-3261 GCA_964626085.1 uncultured bacterium | reverse complement strand
CTGCCGCCGTGGAACTCGAAGATTGTCGTTGATATCCGTGCGGTCAACCACAAGTTCCTGGAGCTGACGGCAAAGCTGCCGTCCCAGATTGCCGGGTACGAGGGCGAGGTCCGCGACATGGTCCGCCGCCGTGTCCGCCGCGGCTACATCCAGTTGCAGGTTTCGCTCGACGAGAGCGCCGAAGCCCCAACGCTCGAGCTCGACCATCGGAAGGTGCGTGACTATCTCCGGCTGTCCCGTGAGCTGAAGACGAAGTACCGGATTCCGGGCGAGGTCGACCTCGACACCGTGCTGTCCTATCCCGGCATCATCGCACTGCGGAACGCCGACGCTGACCACGGCCGGCTGTGGCGTCGCTGCCGGAAGGTCATCGCCTTGGCGCTGTCCCGGCTGGTCAAGATGCAGCAGACGGAGGGTGCGGCCCTGATTCGCGACCTCAGGAAGCGCATCACCAAGATACGCCACGCGGTCCTGGTGATCGAGAAGCGGGTACCGGAGCGGCTGAAAGAGCGCCGGAAGAACCTGCTCGCCCAACTCAAGGACCTGAACGTCGAGTCCGACTCCAAACGCATCCTCGAAGAAGTAGCCTTCATCAGCGAGAAGGTCGACATCCACGAGGAGTGCGTCCGCCTGAAAAGCCACTGCTCGATGTTCCTGGGCGCGCTCACCTCGTCAACCGCGTCCGGCAAGAAGCTCGACTTCATCGCGCAGGAGATGCTGCGCGAGACCGACACCCTGGCGGCCAAGGCCCGCGACATGATCATCTCGCGCCGGGCCATCGAAATCAAAGGCGAGATTGAGAAGCTGAAGGAGCAGGTCAGGAATGTCGAGTAACGCTCTACGCCTCACGCGTCACGCTCAACGCCGGGCAACCAGACATCCGGCATCCGGCGTAATGCGTCGAGCGTCGAGCGTCAGGCACGTTCCCTTCCTGGTCGTGTTGTCATCGCCTTCCGGCGCCGGCAAGACCACCATCTGCCGCGCGGTGGCGAAGCGCGACGCGGATATCGCCTACTCGGTTTCAGCCACCACCCGGCCCAAGCGAAAAGGCGAGGTCGACGGCCGCAGCTACTTCTTCTACTCCGCAAAGCAGTTCAAGCAGTTGGACGACAAGGGCGGCCTGCTCGAGAGTGCCGGCGTATACGACCACCGGTACGGCACTCCCAAGGCGCCGGTCCTGCGCAATTTCCGCGAGGGCCGCGACGTGATTGCCGACCTCGACATCCAGGGGATGCGCTCAAGCCGCAAGGCGCTGCCCGGTACCGTCAGCGTCTTCATCGCCGCGCCCAACTCCAGAGAGCTGGACCGCCGGCTCCACTACCGCGGCACCGAGTCGGCCGAGGCCGTGATGCGGCGCGAGGCCGACCGGGAGAAAGAACTGGCCGCAATCCCCGAATTTGATTACCTGGTGGTCAATGATCGACTCAAGCAGGCGGTCGACGACGTGATGGCGATTGTGCGCGCCGAGAGGCTGCGGACGTCGCGAATGAGCCCGACCGCCCAAGATCCCAAGACCAAAACCGAAGGCAGGAGGCCACGGACATGAAAATAGTCTCACCCGAAGCATTGAAGAAAGTCTATCCGAACAAGTACCTGGCAGTGAACATCGCCTCGCTCGAAGCCCGACGCATCATCGAGGGGATGCACAAGGACGAAATCCAACTGCCGGTCAGCCCCTATGAATACGCACTCGACATGACGCTCAGGGGCGAGGTCAAGTGGACGAAGATGACCGAGGCGGATATCGAGGCGCTGGCCCGCGAAGGCTTCGAGGAGCCGCCCATCAGCCGGATGCCATTCGTTCCGCGGCCGATGCTCTAGTCTTCGGCCCGCGTTCAATCAGATGGAGGCCAAGGGGAAAGAAGAAAGTGGTAATGGCAAAGTCCCGACTTCGGACTTTCCACTTTCCTCTTCTCCACTTCGGGTGCTTCTAGGCGTCACCGGCGGCATTGCCGCCTACAAGGCGCTGGAACTGGTCCGGCTCTTCCGCAAAGCCGGCTGGGACGTACAGACGGTAATGACCGAATCGGCCCGCAAGTTCGTCGGCCCCGAATCATTCCGCGCTCTCACCGGCCACCCTGTCGCCATCGAGCTGTTCCCGAGAGCACGCTCGACGCTTCAGGCTTCACGCTCTACACCGGGCAGCCGCCCGTCGAGCGTATGGCGTCACGCGTCAAGCGTCCAGCACGTTGACCTCGCGACCTCGGCCGACCTCGTGGTCGTGGCTCCAGCTACCGCCAATATCATCGGCAAGCTCGCGTCAGGAATCGCCGACGACCTGCTTTCGACCCTGCTGCTCGCGGTTCCGAAGGAAACGGTGCAGAATGGGAGGGCCCTGTTCGCGCCGGCGATGAACACGAACATGTGGCAGAACCCGGCGGTTACCACCAACGTCACTACATTGGCCGCGGCCGGGTACCGGTTCATCGCCCCGGGAGAAGGCGAACTCGCCTGCGGAACGTCGGGCCCCGGCCGAATGGCCGAGCCCCCGGTTATCTTCGAGTACTGCCGGTCCGCGCTTGCCGCCCGCAGGTCCGCTCCTCAGTCCGGCAATCTGCAATCTGCAATCTGCAATCTGCAATCCCTCAGAGTCGTTGTCACCGCCGGCCGTACCGAGGAGCCGCTCGACCCGGTGCGGGTGATAACCAATCGCTCGTCGGGCCGGATGGGTGTCGAAATCGCCCGCGCCTTCGTCGACGCCGGGGCCGAGGTGCGCCTCATCACCGGCGAGCTGTCCGTACCTCTACCGCCGGGCGTTACGGTCACGCAGGCGACGACGGCTGACAAGATGCTCCGCGCCGTGCTCACCGCACTGCCCCGAACCGACGTGCTGGTGATGTGCGCCGCGGTCGCGGACTATCGCCCGGCCCGAGCCGCGACGGGCAAGCACCATGAGCCGACGATTACGGTCCGGCTCGAACGCACGCCGGATATCCTGAAAGAGGTTAGCCGGCGCCGCCACCACGCGGTCGTGGTCGGCTTCTCGCTCGACGACTCCGGAGCCCGGGCCAGGACCAAGCTCGAAGAGAAGCGCCTCGACCTCATTGTCGCCAACCCGTTTACCACTCCCGGCTCCGGCACCATCAAGGCACGGCTCATCTTCGGAGATCCGACGTCCAAAGCCCGAAGTCCGAAGTCGAGGCCGCTGAAGCCGATGTCCAAACCCGATTTCGCCCGGCTGCTCGTGGCCGAGGTCGCTGAGTTGATCCGTGGGAGGACAAACAAATGAGCCCCGAATCCACATCTGAATCCTCGCTCCGC
>CAZVCQ010000418.1:0-3262 GCA_964626085.1 uncultured bacterium | reverse complement strand
GTCAGTTCGTGGCCGTGCGTCCCAGACTACCGGTTTCCGGCCGGCCTCCTAGGGCGCCGGACGGGGGTTGCAGGTCGGTTGGCAGCGGCGGGTTGGATTGTTGCAACATTCGGCACCAGCTTGACTTGCCGGGGAGGGAGGCTAGACTGGCCGAAGCAATGAAGCCGACAATCGCGGACAAGAAAGAGGAGAAGACCGCGAATAACTCGGCTGCAGCAACGACAAGTCATACCCAGGAGGAACGAGTGAAGAACAGCATCGTGATGCTGTGCCTGATGCTGGGCCTGGCCCTTGCGTCTACTCCGGCAAACGCGCCAGCCGCCAGAGTGGTGAACGATGTGAACCCCGCGGCGCCCCACAGGGCGCCCCTGAAGCCGTCGTCGGCATTCATGACCCCGCCGGAGACGGTGTGGACGAAGACGCTCACGGGAACATACAACGTCGGCGTGACCCCGGTCCAGGATACCCTGATGTGGGTATCGGCGGGCCAGTCCGAGCTCCGTATCTACATCTTCAACATCAAGGACCCGGCCCGTCCCCTCATTGACAGCTTTGCTCAGACCGGCGGACCGACCGGTTGGGGCATCCGCGACATGGCGTGGAAGGCTTCGACCAACGAAGTGTTCGCCGGATTCGACAACCGGACCTTTCACGTGTACAACGCCACGACCCACGTACCGAACAACACCTACACGATTTCGGGCTATACTGGCACCGTGCGCGGCATGGCGTACAGCGCGATTGAGGATTCCTGCTGGACCTGCGACTTCGCGACCTCGCCGATGACGAAGTTCTCCATCACCGGCACGAACGGGCATCAGGTGAAGGCCGCAACGGAGATGGGATCTGCCTACGGCATCGCCGTGGATACGCTCCAGCACTGCTTCTGGGTTTCTCAGGCCGGTACGGCGGGCTCAAGCCCGATCTGGATGATGGACACGACCTATGCGGTTGTGGATAGCTTCAACCCGACCGGCTGGGGAATCGGCGGCGGCATCGAGGTCTGGAAGGACACCTTCCTGCTGGCCCTTAATCAGACGACCCCCGACGCGATATGGTGCTTCAAGTTCGACATCGTACCTCCGCTTGACCATGACGTCGGCGTACTCAGCATCACGGCCCCTCCAGCCACCATGGGCCAGGACTCGATCTATCCTATCGCCCAGATCAAGAACTACGGCGCGAACCCGGAGAGCAGCATCCCGGTGACCTGCTGGATTGATTCGCTCGGTACCAGGGTGTACGCCGGCACCGACACTCTGGCCGGGCCTCTGGCTGCCGGCGCGACGGCAAATGATACGTTCCCGACACTCTGGTACCCGGGGTCTGCCGGCGCCGAGTACACGGTGACGATGTTCACGGAGCTGACCGGCGACATGGATTTGACCAACGACACGACGGCTGGCACTACCCAGATCAGCGGCGCGGTCTTCTCGGACACGATTCACGTTCGCCGGTTGGCCAAGGGCACGCCGAACATTGATGGTGTCATCAGTCCGGGCGAGTGGCTTGGGTCGGTTGAGTACGACATATCAGATCTCGCGGGGCGCGGCGGCAGCGGGCCGCAACCGTCGGGTAGCGTACTGGCCTACTACCTTTACGACTCGGCCGCCGCGTGCATGTACTGCGCGGTGGACTGCCCGAACTGCTCCGGGCGGACGGACTACGACCAGTTCGGCCCATACATGGACGAGGACCGGAGCCAGTACTGGTCGGCCGATTCGAGCGAGGGCAACTACTGGGTCGAGTACGTGGGCGGTGATTCGGTGATTTATCGCGCGTTGCTCGACCTAACCCCCACGGTCTGGCTGTATGGTTCGGTACCGGGTGCAGTGAGCAAGACCTCGACCACGAGCGGGCACCTGCAGTTCGAAGCCAAGGTACCGCTAGGCACGCAGAAGTACCAGCTGAACGTGATGCCTGGTGACACAGTCGGGTACTTCCAGTACGTTGCGGTTTCGGGCGGCACGTTCTACAACGGCTGGTGGCCGCAGACGCTGCTGAACGCCAACTGGGCCAACCCGCAGTACTACGGGATGATGATATTCGAAACCGAGGTCGGGGTGCAGGAGTCTCCCGGCGCGAAGTTCGCGCTGTACCAGGCATCTCCGAGCATCGTCCGCGACCAAGTGCGCATCAGCTACTACGTGGCCGGGCGCAGCAATGTCACTCTCGGCGTGTACGATGTGGCCGGCAAGCTGGTGAAGACGCTGGCGAGCGGCTTGGTCACTCCGGGTGTGCGCACTGCGACCTGGAACCGGACGGACAACTCGGGCCGCAGCGTTGCCGACGGAACGTACTTCTACCGTCTCGCCGTGGACGGCAAGTCGGTGTCCAGCAAGGCGATTGTCCTAAAGTAGGCAGTCGCAGTCTCAATGGCAGAACCGGCCTTCGGGCCGGTTCTGTTTTCCTGGGGTGGGGGAGACGCGGGAAAGAAAGGCCCGCCGGCAGGGCCGGCGGGCAACTCCAGCGACAGGACTCGAACCTGTGACCCTCCGGTTAACAGCCGGATGCTCTACCGGTTGAGCTACGCTGGAATCAGAGTTGTTGGTATGTTAGCTGCACCGGTCGCCAAGTCAAGGCTAGCGGACGAGGGCGAACTTGGTGGTGCTGCGTCCGAACGTTGTCTGGAGCACGGCAAGGTAGAGGCCTGTGGCAACCGGCCTGCCCGCTTCGTTCTTGCCGTCCCAGTATGCGCCGATCTGCTCGAGGATTGCGGTGTCGCCGTTCTCGCCGTACCGGCCAGGCTGGGACATGTCCGTCGCGTCTAGGACAATTCTGGTGACCAGCGCTCCCGAAGCAGAAAAGATGTCGATGCGGGGTTCGACTGCGGGCCGGGTAAGGTCGATTTGGAAGTACACCTTAGGCTGGACCGCGGGCACAAAGGGATTAGGGAAGATGATGCCGATCCGGTCGCTCGGGACATCAACAATGCCCTTCTCCGGCGGGAAGAGCTTGTACGCCGAATCGACGCGCGGCACGCCGAATCCGAAGGTGCAGCTCTTGACCGAGCGCGTGGCAGTCGCGAACAGCACCGCCTTCACTGAGTCCGCGGACCACTGGGGATGCGCTTCCTTCAGCAGCGCACAGGCGCCGGCAATCAGCGCGGTGGCGCACGAAGTCCCGCCGCTTCCCTCGAGGTAGTCTTCTGAGTCGGGAGAGACGACCGCGACCGTGTCGGATAGCGCGACGAGGTCGGGTTTTGTTCTTCCATCCGAGGTCGGGCCGGTGCCGGTGCCGCGCCACGGTAGCAGGTTCTTCT
>CAZVCQ010000417.1:0-3264 GCA_964626085.1 uncultured bacterium | reverse complement strand
AGAGTGGCCTCTTCTTTCCACCGTAAATCAAGTCCCAATGTCGGGACTAGGGGAGTCGACGCTGCTTGACTGAAGGCACGAAACGCCTAGAATCATAAGAGAGTGTTGTACCAATATAAACGCGACCTTAGTCGGGTCTTGGATGGCGACCGGATATTCTACGGAGAGGGTCGAGGCGAAACCGGGATCTGCCTGCACGTCCCATTGACAAACCACGTCGCGGGCGGCGCCCCGACCGAAGACCACGCGCTGATGATCGCCCTGGCGAACAACCTGATTGAGTACCTGTTGTACAAGCGACCGGTGAAGGGCCCGGAGCTTTGGGACTATGACGGCGACAAGGCAGGAGAGATGTACGCTGTCTGTGGCGACAACCCCACTACCAGCGGCATTGTCGTCTTTGACCGGAACTACGAGGGTGGTTCAAAGCTCATCGTTACGCTTGACAAGACCTTCGGTGCCAATGAGATATCGATCCGCTGGAAGAACAACATGGTCGCTGACGAGTTCCTGCTGAAGGATTACCTCGAGTATCTAAAGCAGGCGCTGGCCACCGGCGAGCTCGCCCTCGAGAAGACCTGAGGTCGATTCGACAATCGTCCGAGCCGGACTGATGCGTCATTCCGGCTCGGGCCTTCTGGCCGGGGATTGACCCCGGCCCCCTGCGTGATAGGGTAACCAGACGTGCTGACCTTCAAGGACATTGTCAAAGACCCGGAAGTGGTCGTCCTCGTAGCCGAGGCTGACCGCCAGCTTGAGGTGCTTGGTTACACGGAGCATGGCCCCCGGCACGCGCGGCTCGTTGCCAAGAACGCTCGCGCGATCCTCGTTGCGCTTGAGGCCGGTGAACGGGCGGCCGAACTTGCCGCCATCGCGGGCTACCTCCACGACATCGGGAACGTGGTCGGTCGTGACAAACACGAGCGCAACAGCGCGCTGCTGGCCCGTGACATTCTAGTCAGGTGCGGCATGGACTACCAGGAAACGGCACAGGTAATGGCCGCAATCGGCAACCACGACGAGAGCGGCGGCAACCCGGTATCGGACGTCTCAGCCGCGCTGATCCTTGCGGACAAGGCCGACGTCCACAAGAGTCGCGTGCGTAACCCCGAATTCGTAAAGTTCGATATCCACGACCGGGTCAACTTCGCCGTGAAGCGCTCCGCCCTGAGCGTCCGCAGCGAGGACCGCAGCATAACATTCAACCTCACCGTTGACACGGCCGTCGCGCCGGTGATGGAGTACTTCGAGATCTTTCTCTCACGGATGGTCATATCGCGCCGGGCCGCGGACTTTCTGAAGTGCCACTTCGAGCTCGTGATAAACGGCACGCGGCTGGTCTAGCCGTCGCCAGACTGAACGTCGATTGACAGTCCCGAAACGGCCGGGTATCCTGATATCAGCGACCGACGGAGGTGTATGGGTGCTGGTGTGCCTGGCGGACTTCAAATCCGTATGGTCTGCGATAAGTGGACCGGTAGGTTCGATTCCTACACGCCTCCGCCATTTCTTTGGCTGACGACGCCTGCCTCGTACGGGGCGGGCGTCAGCGCTTGGGGGTGAGCTTCTGTTCCCGGGTCAGTTCCGCGTCGGTGCGGCGGAGATAGAGCGGCTCGATGGCTGCCACATCGTTCGCCAGACCCCGGGCGATGCGCTCGCCGGCTTCGATAGCCACCACGCCGGGTGAAGGTGCCTCGATGCCACTTGAGTCGAGCTCAATCCCTGCCGCCGCAAACAGGTCGGCACAGACACCGGCGCCATTCCCGACGACAGCGATACGGCTTCGTTGTTGCAGCAAAGGCCTCACCTCGGACACCAGTTCTGCCGGGCCCAGCACCGACGGCGGGATTGCCGGCCGGCCGTCAAGATACAGCGCGGCATAGACCTGCTGCTTGCGGGCATCTATCACTGCCAGCACTCCGTCCAGGGTCGGCCGGGCGGTTCGAGCCAATCCCCAGAGCGAACCCGTCCCCACTACTGGAATCCGATGTGCGACGGCAAGTCCCTTTGCGGTACTCGTCCCTACTCGCAATGAAGTGAACATGCCCGGGCCGATATCCACCCCGATGCCGGTCAGGTCGTGTGCCGTTACCCCCGCCCCTTTCAGCAGCCGGACGAGCAACGGCATCAGGACTTCGTTGTGGCCGCAACTCGAATTCTCGACCGTTTCGGCTACCACCTTGCCGGAGGCGGCCAGAGCCAGCCCGGTTGATGCGCCGCTGGTTTCGATACCGAGGACCAGGGCCTGATTCAAGGTCTTTCAGTTCCCTCGCGACGATTGAGATAGAGCAGCTCAGCCAGACCTTCGCTGGCGAGGTACGGCGTCAGAATGCCGAGGCGCTTTGAGTAGCGTCGGGCGATACTGGCGGCGCCCCCGGTCGAAACGACAAGAAACGAACGTCCGAGAGCGTGCTCGGTTCGGTCGATGATCCGCTCGATGCCACCCGCGAAGAGGTTCGCGACGCCCGCTTGGACTGCGGCACGGGTGTTGTGTTGTACCGGGTTCCTCATTCCGGCCGGGAGTAGCTTGGGGAGCCCGGCAGTGCCTGCGGCCAGGGCATCGAGGCTCATCCGGATTCCGGGCAGGATTGCGCCACCGGCGAAGATGCCCTCCCGTAAGATGACGTTGACCGTGGTCGCGGTGCCGAAATCGAAGACGAGAAGGTCCTGATTGGGAAAGCGATGCCGTGCCCCGACTGCGGCGCATACGCGGTCCGCGCCCAGGTCTTCTCGGCGGTAGCGGAACCGGAGTCCGGTGTGAGTGCGCGGACCAACGACGAACGGTCTCAGCCCGGCATCGGCTCGCAGGTGAGCGCGGACGACGCGCGTGGCACCGGGTACGACTGATGCTACGGCCACAGCAGCAGCGCGCCTGGAACCGGGCAATCTGCCGTGGCAGACCGCCGCGGTCGGAACCACGCGGAACCTGACGAGCCGGTGGCCGCGAAACCAGGCGAAGCGGGTGTTGGTGTTGCCGATGACGACGGTGAGAATCATGTGAGCCTGCGTACGTCTCCGGCGCCGAGGACGACCAGCCGGCCGGAATCGGTACGCAGCACGATCCGCCCTTCCGCGTCGAGGTCGATCACCGTCCCGACATGCTTGCGCAGCAGAGTCCGGACCTCGATCCGTCGGTGCATGGTGGCGGAGCGCTGCTTGATGTCGGCGACAACCAGAGCCGACTCTCCCTTGGCGGTCTTCCTGATGCCTGCGAACATCTCCTGCAGGAAGTTCTCGAGGAGGTAGAACTTGTCCCACTGCTTG
>CAZVCQ010000416.1:0-3275 GCA_964626085.1 uncultured bacterium | reverse complement strand
CGGCCTTCCGGCCCACGCAGAACTGCTCGAACCCGCGCAGCTCCGGCACCTGCAGGTAGGCGTTCTCGACCTCGCCTTTGTCGTCGAGGAAGATCTCAATCTTCCCGTGTCCCTCCAGCCGGGTGATCGGGTCAATCGTGATCCGCGTGCTCACTTCCGCCTCCGGCTGTTGATGGTCGCGCTGGCCAGGTCGTACATATAGAACGTGCCGACCGGGTCCTTGACCTTGGCCAGCAGCTTCTCGGTTTCCGGCCCAGTGATGTCCTTCTCGTCGTCCACTCTCAGTACTGACGCAAGCGCCGAGATCATCTTGCTGCCCTGGTCTGAGACCTCGGGCGTCGGGCCCATGCAGCCGGTGCACGGCCAGTTGCCGTTGATGCAGCGCTGGCCGCAGCCGCCGCGGGTAACCGGACCCATACAGATGATGCCCTGTTCCAGGAAGCAGACACCCGGGTCGGCCTGGACTTCCCACATCCGCTTCACGTCCGGCATTTTCTTGGCCGCGTGCTTGTTCCGGTCACACTCGTCGCACAAAGCCTTGGGCGGACCCAGTACCGAACCCTTGGCCGGCAGGCTGCCGTCGAAAATCGCGGTCATGGCGTCGAGGATCCTCGGCACGGCGGGCGGGCATCCCGGCAGGTAGTAGTCGACATCCACCACGCGGTTCAGCGGCGACACGCGGTCATAGAATTCGGGGAGAGACACGTCGCCCTCCGGGACCTTGCCCTTCACCAGCGGCCTGGTGCCGTCCGGATTGGCGACCGACGGTTCCTCGGTATAGACGTGTTTCAGTATCTGCTCACGGCCATACAGGTTGGCGAGGCCGGGAATGCAGCCGTGGTGCGCGCACGAACCGAACGCGACCAGCACCTTGGACTTCCGGCGTAACAGATGGGCAAGTTCCTCCTGCTCCGAGTTCCGCACCGACCCGTTGAAGAAACAGACGTCCATGTGCCGGTCCGGCATGGCCTTCACGTCGGCGTACTTCGTGTCCATGGCCACGGGCCAGAACAGGATGTCGGCTCGTTCAAGAACGTCCAGTATCTTCTCGTTCGTGTCGAGCACGGCAATCTCGCAGCCTCCGCACGAGGCCGCCCAATAGAAACCAAACTTCAGCTTTTGGGACAATTGAGTCCTCCGGCGTATTTCAGAGTGGTAGAATAGGGCGATTCGACACCGAAGTCAAGCGCCCTCGACTCCTTCTCTCGTCTCTCTCCCGGCCAACACCGTTGCCGCTGCCAGGTAAAGAAACGGCATCGCCGGCACCCTGAATCGGCCGTCGGTGAATGGCAGGGCAGCCGCGACGAAGTACAGCCCGGCGAACACAAAGAGCAGCTTCTCCGTCCGCCAGCGCCTGAATCCGAGTGATACTAGCGCCAGCAGGAACCCGCCGATCGCGGTCAGTAACTCGAACCCGGCCATCAGCCATATAGCGAACCTGACCCGTGCCGACCCGTAGCCCCGGTTCAGCAGCACGCTTCCTTGCGTGGCCGACTCGTTGGTGGCAAGAGTCCTCAGCACGAGGTCGTCGGACTTGATGCCGGCAATGACCCGGGGCACGTCGCACAGGCATACCCAGGCATAGCGGAATGGGTCGTGCAGAATGACGCTCGTCGCCTTGCGCGTCATCGCGTCGGCCAACTCCAGCGGGTTGTCGGTAGCGAGTTTCGAAGTGAAGTCGCGCGCCAACTCAAGCCTCCCGATGTCTCCCGTTGTGTGTTGCTCATCCCCTATCACCGCCGCTGCATTGGCGTACAGCAGATTGTATCCGCCATTCGAGGTGAGGTTGAACCGGCGGTAGTGGCAGTAGTTCCGCGCTACCCAGATACCGGGCAGCATAAAAAACGCGACCAGCATCAGGACCAACCCTCGCCAGTTCCGCCGTGCGACGAGAACAAGCCCGAAAGGCACAAACGCGAACAGGGCAATGGGCCTCACCAACGCCGCGAACCCCAGCACCAACCCTGCCGCAGCCGCACTCAGTGTCCTACTCGGCTTCCCTTCGCAGGCCTTCCGTCCCCGGTCTTGCGACCAACCCAGGAACAGGGCCGCGGCCAGCACCGCTGAGAAAGTGAACAGCACCTCGGACATGACCGTGCCCGACAAGAAGATGCTCGGGATATCGACCGCGAGAAGCGCTGCTCCCAGCAACCCGGCCCGCGGATTGAACAGCCGAAGACCGACCAGACCGACAAGAAACACCGTCAATCCAGCGAGCAGGGCCTGCACAACGATGATTGCCGTCAAGTTGCCGTCAAGAAGAGCAAGCAGCAGTGGATAGCCCGGAGTCCGAAACGTGTTCGGCTCGTGGTTCCAGGTGTACGACAGCCGATGCCTGATGCTTGCCCCGAGCAGCAGGTACTGCTCCGAATCGCCCGGGTCGATCTCCCCGCGCTTCAAGTAGGTCGCCTCGGTTTCAGGCTTCACCGGGCCGGCCGCAACGTAGCTGTGCCCCTTGAACGAAGCCGAAACTGCCAGCCGGATGATGACCGCCGCCGCGGCAACGGCCAGAAGGGAGCGGAAGGCGGCTCTGGTCACGCACTGCTTATAGCCTGCCCGCGTCCATTGTCAAGCTAAACCACGCGCCGCGGGCGTCCGTCAGAAGAGCGGACGGCACGACACCGGCCTGCGGTCAACTCAGGCCACGGTTGACATGATGAAGATACCGGCACCGACCCGCACGGCACGCGGAGCGCTGCCCGGCGCTCGCGCTGGCATCCCGGTCTTCGTCTGGCAAACCGTCGCCGTCACCATCTCAGCCATGGTTCAGCGATCGGCTGCGTACATCACCTGGGCCACCAACCCAGAGACAACCTCAACCACGACCGCGCACGCGAACTGCCCGACCGCGGCGTCATGTGTCCGCCTTTCCGAAAGACAATCCGCCTGCTCCTGGCCCGCTCGCCGCGAGCCTCGGTCCCTCGCCTCCGCCGCTTGACCGAAATTCCCGGACCGATCCCGGCCCAACGCGAGCGTCAATCTGCGCCCGCTCCTCGTCTGCCGACTCCCATCATAGCCCTTCCCTACCGCTGCACAACGCAAGCCCAGCTTCCTTCCGGCGTGAACGCGCCGCGTGCAGGCGCTGAGACCGGCGCAGAGGGTGGCATTCCACGATTCAACTACCGGTTCAATCTGCAGCTCATGTGCCGGTTCAAATCAGAGCTGAGCCGGCGACTCAGCCAGCGGGTCACCCGACTAATCGGTTTCCGGCTCACCGGTCGGTTTGCTCGTCGATTCAACCTGCGGCTGAACCTTCGGCTGAACTGGCTATTGAA
>CAZVCQ010000415.1:0-3281 GCA_964626085.1 uncultured bacterium | reverse complement strand
CCCGGGGAACGACGAAGGCTACTTGTTCGGCTACTTCCACCGCTACTTCGTCCGCTACCTCGCGAGCAACGACTGGAGTTCCTTGTCCGATTCCCTGTCGAGCAACGAGTCAGGTTTCTTCCCAAGGTCCTTGCCGAGTCGCAGTCCACATTCCCGTCCGAGTTCCTTCCAGAATCCCCCTACAGATAACTTCGCAACCAACTTGCCGAACTCCTCAAGGAGTAGCGAGGAAGGTTTCGGCGTGCGACGCGGCCCGGGCTACCCCGGGCCTGGCTCTGCAGGTCTGGGAACGGCCGCGTAGCCCATCAGTCGGTACAGGCCGCCGAACAGGACCAGCACGACTGTGGGCAGCAGTTCGTAGTAGACCCGCATCTCGTCCACGTTGCCGAACAGCCACGTGAACAGGAAGACCGGGAGCACGACCCAGCAGGCGTCCTTCAGGAACTGCGGGGCACGCTTGAGCACGAACAGGGAGACGATGAAGCCAAGGACGTAGAGCACGTTGAAGCCCCTCGGCAGAATCAACCAGTCCGTCACCGGCCGGAACAGGAACCAGTTGCCCGGCACGGCAAGGACCTGGGCGTTACGGAACAGGTGAATGGCAATCGACTCGCCCGGGCTGTTCCTGAAATACCAGAAGAGCAGGCCCCGCACAACCAGCCAAAATCCAGCCTGGAGCACTGCACCCATCGCCAGTTGCTTGGGCTTGAGCTTGTGCTTGTGCACTTCTGAGAAAGCCCAGACCAAAGTCAGCAGCAGCCCGGTCTCCTTGTTCAGCACGCAGACCGCGAACACCAGTGCGTAGAGCCAGAGACGCCGCGCGGCGATGAGCGCAAGCCCGAGCGTGAACAGCGCTAACGCGGGCAGGTCGTAGAGCATGCTGCCGTAACCGTAGAGCCCGGGCAGGGAGAACAGAACAACAACCGGAATCACGTCCACGGCCGGTGCCGGCACATCGAGCGTCAGCCGCGCGAGCCACCAAAGGGCGAACGCGAAGCCGATGGCGAACAGCAGGAGGATGTTCTTGGTGACGGTGAACTCGAATGGATACTGGTGAAGCCACACCGGTCTCCCGTCGCTGGTAAGCGAGCGCCGGACGGTCTCCTCTATCCCAGCCCTTGCGGTCGGTGGCGTTGCGGCGACCGCCGCCCGAATCAGCCAGGGCACGAGCACGCGGGTCACAAATGGCTGCGGCGCGCGGCCGTAGACCATGTCGCCAAAGAAATCCTCTCCGCCCAGCCCCGGCTTCATGTTGGCAAGGCCCGGGTAGCGGATGAACTCCGACGTGGCGTAGCTGGCGACGGTAGAGTAGAGAAGCAGGAGTACAATGACGCGGACAAAGGTCGGCCTGCCCGTTGGAGCGACGGCAGAGGCTAGCGAGTTCACGTCCTGTAGGATATTGCCCAAGCGGCAGGAGTCAAACATGCGCACCACCCTTGCCATTCTCTCCCTACAAGTACGAAGGAGCGGTCGGTTCTCGGCCACGCCGGTGTCCGCAAGGTACCTTTGCGGAGATTGCCGAGCCGGCACGAACGGCTCCCTGCGCGACGCAGTGCACGACGCAGTGCTTGACAAGCAGAATCTAGGCGCTAAAAAGATGGTAGGAGAAATCGAAAATGGCCAATCGCGAACTAATGTGCCTCGAATGTGGCCACACATTCGAGGTCTACACTGCTTCTGACGACGACGACGAGGAACTCGAAGCCGAGTGCCCCGTCTGCGGCAGTGTCGACACTACCCGCACGTACGACGAGGACACCGAGGTCGACGAGGATCACCTGAAAGAGGATGAAGACTCAGACGACTCGGACGACCTGAAGATCAACCTCGACGACGAGTAGGGCCTTCAGAAAAGTCTGAAGTCCAAAGTCACAAGTCCGAAGTCCAGCGTCGAATCCCCGACCTCATTTCCGGCCTGACTTTGGCCTTTGTCCTTTTCCCTTCTTCGCCCTCGCCTCTTGCTGCGTCCTGCCAGACTTTGACATTTCCCCTTTCCCCTTCCCCGACTTGGCCTGCTGCCAGGCCTCTTCCATCTCGTCGAGGCTGACCTGACCGAGTTCCCGGCCCTGCGCCGCGAAGTGCTCCTCGACGCACCGAAACCGGGCCCGGAATTTGGCGTTCGCGTCCTTGAGGATACCTTCGGCATCGACATCGAGATGCCGGGCCAGGTTCACCAGCGCAAAGAGCAGGTCGCCGAGTTCCTCTTTGACCCGCGCGCCGCTCTTGCGGCCCCGCGCGAGTTCCTGCCTCAGCTCGCCAATCTCCTCTTCAACTTTGTCGAGCACCTGCTCCGGCTTTTCCCAATCGAAGCCGACTCTTCGGCAGCGTTCCTGGACAAGCTGCGCCTGCTGCAGGGCAGGCATGGCAACCGGGATACTCGAGAGCAGACCACCGCTCCGTTTGTGCTTCCGCTTGATCCTCTCCCAGTTCGCCAGCACATCGGCGGCGCCGCGCACCTTGACCGTGCCGTAGATGTGCGGGTGGCGCTGCTTGAGCTTGGCGACCACACCACTGAGGGAGTCCTCAATCGATATCCCAAGCTCCTTGCCGGCGACTTCGGCCAAGAACAGCCCCATGAACAGGTAGTCGCCCAACTCCTCAGTGATGGCGGCTCTGTCACGTTCGCGCAGTGCTTCGTCCAATTCGTAAGTCTCATTGAGCAGCATCGGCCGGGTCGAGGTCAGGGTCTGTTTGCGGTCCCACGGACAGCGCCGCCGCAGCAGACGCACGACTTCGAGCAGTTCGGAAAACATGCCCGAGTCTAAGCCCACAAGTGCCAAAGGTCAAACTCGGAAATGGCAAAGTCTAGAGGACGAGCAAGTCGGGACTTCGTCATTTCCCCTTTCCCCTTTCGTTGGGCATTAGTAATCGGCAATTGGTCATTCCTGCGCCTCCATTCTCCTTGACTTTTCCGCTCATGACGCTACCTTTTAGCTTGATGTTAGCGGCCCGCGCGCCGAAGACACCGGAACACAATCGAATCTGCCGTTTGTCACCGCTCTCGACCGCCGGCCGCACAAGCTTCAAGGAGACCACTGCATGAAATCTGACCTGTTAGCGAAGACCGACCCGGAGGTGTTCGAAGCGATCAGCAAAGAGACCAACCGGGAGCACAATAATCTCGAACTCATCGCCTCTGAGAACTTCTGCTCCGAGGCCGTGCTCGCCGCCCTCGGCTCGGTCCTGACCAACAAGTATGCCGAAGGCTATCCGGGCAAGCGCTACTATGGCGGATGCAAGTGGGTCGATGTCGGCGAGAACCTGGCGGTCGCCCGCACCAA
>CAZVCQ010000414.1:0-3285 GCA_964626085.1 uncultured bacterium | reverse complement strand
CCTCGATGCAGACGAAGACAACTTCAAGCTCTCGCATTAAGTTAGCGCATATGGGGGACTGTCCCCGCTTTCCAAGCCCGACCCGCGAAGAGATACTGGCCTGGCTCAAAGAAGAGGAAGGGTGGAAGCTCGATTTCCTCTGGGAGGACGCCGACCGGGTGCGGCGCGAGCACGTGGGCGACGAAGTGCACTTGCGCGGTCTGATTGAGCTTTCGAACTACTGCCGGCGCGACTGCCTCTACTGTGGCATCCGCGGCAGCCGGAAGATAGAACGCTACCGGATGACCGAGGACGAGGTGATGGACTGCGCACGGACGGGGCAGAGACTCGGGTACGGCACGGTCGTGCTCCAATCCGGGGAGGACCTCGGGCTGACCCGCGAGTTCACCACAACGCTGGTCAGGCGCATCAAGACCGAGACGCCGTTGGCCGTAACGCTCTCACTGGGCGAGCGGGGTCTCGAAGGACTGAAGGAATGGCGAGCGGCCGGCGCGGACCGATACCTGCTCAAGCACGAAACGTCAGACCCAGAGCTGTTCCGGCGCATCCACCCGGACTGCGGAACAGAGGTCAGCGACCGCATCGCCTTGCTCAAGGTGGCCCAGCAGATGGGTTACGAGGTAGGCTCGGGCGTCATGGTTGGTATTCCGGGCCAGAGCTACGAATCACTGGCCGACGACATCATGCTCTTCCGTGACCTCGACCTCGAGATGGTCGGCTGTGGCCCGTTCGTACCGCATCCCGACACGCCGCTCGGCCGGCCGCCGGCGGAAAGTCCAAAGTCCGAAGTCCAAAGTCCAAAGTCGCAAGCCCCTGCGACCGACCTGATGACTACCAAGGTGGTGGCGCTGACGCGGTTGGTCTGCCCGGACGCGAACATCCCTTCGACCACGGCGCTGGCCACGGTCAACAAGGAGCACGGCCGCGAACTGGGGCTCGAGCGCGGAGCCAACGTCTGGATGCCGAATCTGACCCCGCTCAAGTACCGCGCGCTGTACGAGATCTACCCGGGAAAGGCCGCAGTCATCGACACCGCAGAGGAGTTCCACCAGAACCTGCTTGCCACGCTGCAGCGCATCGGCCGCGTTCCGGGCAAAGGCCCGGGAGGACGGAAGAGAGGGGGATAAGGGGATCGAGAGATCGAGTTGCGGACGGCGGAATCCGTGTTCATCAGTGTTCATCCGTGGTTCATACCATCAGGTCCGCCATTCTGCATTCTGGTTTCTGAATTCTGATATCTGACTTATCCGCGGCCTTCCCGCCGCTTCCTTGACCGGGCGCGGCCCGGCACCTATACTGGCCATCCATGCCTGAGCTGTTCGTTCCAACGGTGGCGAAGCCACACGAATCCCGCCCGGCAGGACGCGGGCGCCATATCTGGTTGTTCGTCGTCCTCGCGCTCACGTTCCTCACCCGCCTTTGGTTCATACTTGGAATGCGCGGCCACCCGTTTTCGACCATCGGGCCGCAGATGCTCGACTCCTACTATTACCACCGTTGGGCGATCGACATCATCTCCGGCAACTTTCGGGGCTCGGACGTCTTCTTTCTGCGGCCGCTCTATCCCTACCTGCTGGCGCTGATCTACTCGGTCTTCGGCCAAAGCGTCCTCGCGGTGCAGCTCGTTCAGGCCGTTCTCGCGACCATCTCCTGCTTTCTGCTCTACGATACGACCCGTCGCATCTTTGGCAGGCGCCCCGCTGTCTTCGCGTCCTTCGGCTACGCCCTGACCGGCATCCTGGTTTTCTACACCGGGACCCTGCTGTATGTAGAGATAACGGTCCTGCTGAGCCTGCTCTTCCTCTGGCTCATACTGGTCGCGGGCAGGCGCATCTGGTTGTGGATTCCGGCCGGAATCAGCTTCGGCCTTCTGGTTATCTGCCGGCCCGAGATGCTGGCGTTGTTTCCTTTCCTGCTCGTCTGGCTGTCCAGGAAGTCCCGGGTCCTTAGTCCTTCGTCTCCAGTCCCCGGCGCCTCGACCCGAGCCTCTCCTTCCGGTCGGCTGGTCATGACGGTCGCGGCGCTGGTTGTCATCGCCATCGTACCGGTGCGAAACTACCTGGTCGCGCGCGACCCCGTGGTGTTCACCGCCCATTCCGGCATCAACTTCTACTACGGTAACAATCCGGCTGCCGACGGCACGTGGCAGCCGACTCGCGAACTGGAGAAGGGCGGCGGGTTCTCGCACGAGCGGCTTAGCGAAATCAGCCGCACCATCGAGGGGAAAGAAGTGAAACCGTCGCAGGCATCGGCTCATTGGGTGGAGCAGGGACTCAAGTTCATCACCGAGCACCCGGTCGCGTACTTCGAGTTGCTCGGCCGCAAGTTCCAGCTTTTCTTCAGCAACTACGAGGTGCCGAACGACTATTACCCAGAGACCGCCCGCGCCGTGTCGCTTCCGCTCAGGCTGGCGTTCGTGAACTTCGGCCTGGTGCTGGCGCTCGGGCTCGTAGGTATTATCTGGGCGTTGCCGAGACGCGCACAGGCGCTGCCCGCATACCTGTTCGTCGCCGCCTACCTTGTCTCCGCCCTGCTCTTCTACGTGCTGTCGCGGCTGCGCGCGCCGGTGATTCCCTTCCTTCTGATGTTCGCCGGGTTCGGTCTGAGCGAGGTGGTCGAGTCGTTCCGGCGGCGCCACAGCGCGCGGGCCTTCATCGGCCTGACGGTTGCGCTCGCCGTCTATCTCGTGGCCAGTCCGATTCCGGCCGGGCGCCGGAGCTACTCGGCGCAGGCATGGACCCAGACAGGCAACATCTACCTCGAGCAGCAGGATTTCGGCAAGGCCGTCGATGCGTTCCACCGGGCGCTGACCGCGCTGCCTTCCTACAACTATGCGCGCTACTCCCTCGTGCTGGCGCTGGCGGGCGCGGGCTCGGTTGCCGACGCCGAAGCTGAGCTGATTAAGATCGAGCAGGGGACCGTCGGTTCGACCGACCGCACCACCATCCTGCGTCTGGCCGCAGCCCGGACTGCCATCGCGAACGCGACCAGCACCGCCGACCCGGCCTGGCGCCGGGCACGCCGACTGGCCGACGCCTGGGTCGCGGTCGCGGACGAGAAGTACTCCGTGGCCGAGTCGCTCTATCGCGCGTCTCTGGCCCAAGACCCGCGTGACTCCGAATCCAGCTTCCTGCTGGGGATGGTCTATGTCAGAATGAACAACCGGGCCCAGGCGCGCGAGTGGCTGACCCGCGCCACAAAGCTCGACCCCGCCAACGACGCGGCTCGTAACGCTCTCAAATCCCTGGATTCCCGGAAGCATCGGTAGCCCTGATTTCACCCGGA
>CAZVCQ010000413.1:0-3310 GCA_964626085.1 uncultured bacterium | reverse complement strand
GAGAGTGGCCTCTTCTTTCCACCGTAAATCAAGTCCCAATGTCGGGACTAGGGCTTGCGGGTCAGGCAGGACTGCGCGCCCGCCGCAAGAGCCGGTAGGTTCGGTCCGGCTCTTCTTCTCCCGACCTAGGTTCGCCACCCCGGGCGATTGCCCATCGCCACGTGGATGGATTCGAGCGATGTGGTCCGGCTCGAGCCGGGCCGGAGCTACACGGCCGACCGGTACGTGCGTACCTGGATTCCGGAAGATGTATCCACGTTCCAGTTCCGGCTCAAGCTGGGCGGCATCAAAGACTACGGCCGCAAGTTCGATATGTGGCAGGGAATTGCCTGGTCCAATGCCGTAACACTCACGGTCAAACCTAAGCCATAACGCAGGCGCGGGAAGTCGGGCTGCGGGAACCTGAACGCCGGACTTGACTCCGAGGATTCCGAATCCAGAATGGGGCAGAGGTTGTAGGTGAAATTCCTGACCGTCGTGCTTCTGGGCCTCGTGCTGGCATCGTCGGTGCTTGCCCGCGAACCCGGCTTCGGTGAGTATCGCGCCGTACAGGAGTCGCTGAGCGGGGTGCATCCCCGATTCCGGGAATACTGGCTGAAGTCGCGGGGGTGTGACGTGAATGAGTTCATGCCGGCGCCGAGGCCGGACTCTGGCAACGTTGGTTTACGTCTTGTGGGCAAGTACGGGAGAGGGCCATCGGTCGACGTCACCGGGCGCGATACGCTCGTCGCCCTGAGCCTTGGCAGCGAAGTCGCGCTAGTTGATTTCGCCAACCCGGCCACGCCGACGGTTCTGTCTGAGATACAACTCGACTTCATGCTCGCCAAGTCCGTACTGGTAGACTCGCTGCTTATTGCCGGGGGCAAGGGCATGGACATCTGGAACATAGCCAACCCAGCTCGCCCGGCACGCACCGGACGCTTCCCGATTGGTGCCGGCGACTTCTGCGTCCGTGACTCGCTCGTCTGCTTCATCCAGACCGATTCTTTCCGCGTCTACAGCATTGCTGACCCAGCCAGTCCCAGGCTGCTGGGCTACTACCCGGACAGCGGCTACGTGCTCACGGTGTCTGGCAACACAGTCGTGGTCGGGCAGCCATCCCTGGGCCTTTACTTTGTCGACATATCGAATCCCTCTCAGCCGAAGCGGGTCGGCATATTCGCAAGCGACTATCCACTGTCAGCGGATGCACGCGGCAACCTCTGCTGCGCTTCTTTCCAGAGCAACGCCGACCCCTATCCGACTAGATTCGTGGCGCTGGACATCAGCGACCCTACGTCGGTCAGGCAACTTGCCCGCATTGACAGCGCGGGCGGTTACGGCGTCTACATTTGGGACACGCTGGCCTTTGCCTCGGGACGGGACCGCGCCTATGCCGAGGAGTTCCAAGTCATCAACATAGCTGATTCCGCGCATCCCCACCTGTTGGGCAGAGGCACGACGCCTTACGACAACTGGGGTGTCTGGGCCTGCCCGCCGCGACACTTGGCCTATGTGGCTGACCGGGGCAAGGGACTGTCCGTGTTCGACATCACCGACCTGACTCACCCAATCCGAGACACCGGCATCATGGTCGCTGACCTCGCCTACGACGTGGCGGTTGATGGCAACCGGGCATATGTCGCCGACTACGTCGGAGGGCTGCGCGTGCTCGACGTGAGCGATCCGACCAGGCCATGCGAGCTAGGCGGGATTGACTCGACCGAAATCTCCGTGAGGACGGCCACTGCCAAAGATAGCTTCGCGTATGTCGGCTGGGCTCAGCCTCCGTTCTTGAGAACGATCGACGTAACCGACCCTTCCACGCCAAGAACGGCAGGAGGGTGTGGTGTGACCGGTTGGCCCGAGGATGTGGTCCTCAGGGATTCCTTTCTGTACGTGGCGCAGGCCTACCGCTTCCAAGTCGTCAACGTCGCCAGACCGAGGCAGCCGGTGCTGGTGGGGAGCTGCGTGCTACCAGGGGAAACTGGCGACATGGAACTTGTTGACACTCTGGCCTTCTTGTCCGGCCCGACGCTCTCGATCATCAACGTAGCGCATCCGGATAATCCGCAGATGGTCAGCTCTTGGGCGCATGGTGTATGGGGTTTAGATGTAGCCGACACCATGCTGTACGCGGTCGGACAGAATCCTCAGTTTTGGGCTGTGAGCGTGGCCGACCCCACATCTCCACGGATACTCGATAGCCTCCACCTGCCGAGCTTCGACGGCGAGGACGTTGTCGTTGTTGGCTCGATCGCATATGTCGGAGAGCGAGTGATTCGCGTCGTCGACGTTTCAGACCCGGCCAATCTGCGCCTCCGCGGTGCCGTAGGCACGCCATCAACTTGGACGCCCCGTCTGGTCTACGCCGCACCATACGTGTACGCCTGTTTTGGCGAAGGCGGGGTGGCCATCTACGAGACTACGCAGGTTGCCATTGCCGAGCCTGGGCAGAGCGAAGTTGGGCAGACGTGGAAGGGGGCGAGCGTTGTCAGAGGAGTGCTGAATCTGGAAGTAGGTAGTAGACAGAATACAGCATACAGGGCCGAACTACTGGATGTCAGCGGTCGGAAGGTGCTGGACCTCCATCCCGGCGCGAATGATGTGCGGGCGCTGGCACCGGGTGTCTACTTCGTCCGTCAGGCGTCGAGCGTGAGGCGTCAAGCGTCTAGCGTCACCAAGGTCGTTCTGACCGAATAGTATTCGCCTCGGGACACGATCCGAATCCGCCGAGCCGGATTCGGTCATGTCCCTGCGCGATTGCCCGCGGCAACTGGGCCGGGAGACCGGGCTGGCCCATAAGCTCTCCCATAAGCTTAGGGACAAGCTTTCCCATGAGTCCTCTCATAAGCCCGGAGATAAGCTCCCAGATAAGCTGGGAGATAAGCTCTCCCATAAGCCCAGCCATAAGCTCGGAGATAAGCCGGGATATAGGCGGGGAGATAAGCTCTCAGATAAGCCGGGAGATAAGCTGAGAGATAAGCCGTCCCATAGGCTCGGAGATAAGCTCTCCCGTAGGCTCCGGGATAAACTCCCCGATAAGCTCCCACATAGGCTGAGGGATAGGCTCTCCCATAAGCTCGGAGATAGGCTGGGGGATTTGCTCCCCCAGCGCAGGGGGTCTTGGGACGGCATGCAAACTAACTGCTTGCGCTAGCGTCGCTTGTGCAGTTTCCCGGCTTGACCTTTGGCCTACAGAGTTGTAGGATTTGCCTCAAATGAAGAGGTCGGCGGACACGTTCTTTTTCACCCGAGAGCTCGGGGCCAGGCTGCGGGATTTGAGGCTGAAGGCGGGGCTGACCCAGTTGGAGCTGGCCCGGGCTATGGG
>CAZVCQ010000412.1:0-3318 GCA_964626085.1 uncultured bacterium | reverse complement strand
CCTGCCACTGGTGCCACGTGATGGCCCGCGAGTCGTTCTCCGACCCGAAGATTGCGGAAATCCTGAACGCCAACTACGTCAGCATCAAAGTCGACCGCGAGGAGCGGCCGGAGGTAGACGAGGTCTACATCGAAGCGGTGCGCATCATGACCGGTTCCGCGGGCTGGCCGCTCTCGGTCTTTCTGACGCCCGAACTGAAGCCCTTCTACGGCGGCACCTATTTCCCGCCCGAGCCGCGCCAGAACCTTGCCGCGTTCAACCGGGTCCTGCTCGCCGCGCTCCATTACTACCGCACCCAGCGCCACGAGATCGACGAAGCCGGGAACCGCATCGCGGTCGAGCTGAACCGGCTCTCGTCGCTGCCCGGTCACGAAGGAGAGATGGACGAGACCCCGCTGCGCGGGTTCTACAAGCAGCGGCTGGAGGTGTTCGACTCGGAGCACGGCGGGTTCGGAATCGCGCCCAAGTTCCCGAACCCGACCGATCTCGCGCTCCTGCTGCGCTTGTCAGACCGCCCGGAAACCGGCATGGACGCCACGAAGACACGAAACACACGAAACGAAGAGGGTACGGAGGTATCGGCTTCGTTTCATTCGGCTTCGTGCTTTCGTGGCTCTCAATATCGGAATTCCGGAGGCCACCAAGGCTTTGACCAAGCCCGCGCCATCGTCGAGCTGACCCTGCACAAGATGGCCGAGGGCGGTATCTATGACCAGCTCGGCGGCGGGTTCCATCGCTACTCGACCGACACTATCTGGCTCGTCCCCCACTTTGAAAAGATGCTGTACGATAACGCGCTGCTCGCCCAGACCTACGCGCGTGCCTTCCAGGCCACTGGCGAGGAGTCGTACCGTTCGGTCGCAGAGGAAACGCTGGCGTGGATGGAGCGGGAAATGCTCCTGCCCGACGGCGGCTTCGCCGCGGCACTGGATGCCGACACCGGCAGCCGGGAAGGCACATACTACACGTGGACCGAGGCGCAGGTCACGCAAGCAGTCGGCCCGGAACTGGCCAAGCTCGCCTACGACTTCTACGGTGTATCTACACCGGGCTGTTTCGAGGGCACGAACGTGCTGCACACGGCGGTGCCGGTCGAGACTATCATCGGCGCCCATCATGTCAGCCTGGATGAACTGTGGCCGAAGCTAACCGATATCCGCGGCAAGCTGTTTGCCGCCCGCAACCAGCGCCCGGCCCTGCGCCGCGATGACAAGGTGCTGGCTGACTGGAACGGCCTTGCGCTCTCCGCGTTTGCCCGCTGCTCCCGTGCCTTCGGCAACAGCCACCATCTTGATGTCGCCCGCTCGCTTGCCGATTTCATCATTGCCCGAATGGTCAACGGGAAAGAGGTGGCTCACTTCCTGCGACCCGGGGCGGCAAGCGTCCCGGGTCAGCTGCCTGACTTCGGCTTCGTCGTGCAGGGGCTGCTCGACCTGTACGGAGCTGGCTTCGACCCCAGGTACATCGAGCCCGCGCTGAGTCTGACCGACCGGATGCTCGAGCTCTTCTTCGACGAGGAAGGCGGGTTCTTCACGGCCCGAAGCGCCGATGGCGGTCTGTTGAGCCGCATCAAGAACGGCTACGACGGTGCAATACCGTCCGGCAACTCAGTCGCCGTCATGAACCTGCTCCGGCTGGCGCGGCTCTGTGGCCGGAACGACTACGAACGAGCGGCCGCAGCGACCCTCCGCCGGTTCTACAAGATGATGCTCAGCTACCCGCCCGCATTCAGCATGATGCTTGCCGGACTCGACCTGCTCCTTCACCCCGGCACTGAAGTCGTGCTCTTTCTGCCCGAGTCTTCTCCCGAGTCGGACGCGATGGCCGCGCTCCTTTCATCTACGCCTGACGACTATCGCACGACCGTGGTCGTCAAAGCCCCGCAACCAGATGAGCCTACCGGACGTCTGATACCTTTGACTCATGGCCGCAACGCCACGGACAACAAACCGACCGCGTTCGTCTGCCGCAACCAGACCTGTTTCCCACCAGTTCACACCGGCGCCGAGTTGGCCCGCCTGCTGGAGTGCGGGTAGCCGCTGGACTCGGTTGCGTTGACTTCCAAGGGGAGAATAGTTACACTCTAAGCGAACATGCAAGAACGCTTCACTGAGAGAGTCAGGAAAGTAATCTCACTTGCCCGCCAGGAAGCCGTCCGGCTTCACCACGACTACATCGGCACCGAACACCTGTTGCTGGGACTGGTCAAGGAAGGCGAGGGCGTCGCCGCCGTCGTGCTCACCAACCTCGGAGTCAACACCGATGACCTGCGCCGGTCGGTCGAGAACGCGGTCGACGTTGGCTCGGAGACGCTCGTGCTTGGCGAAGTGCCGTTGAACCAGGAGGCGCGCTCCTGCCTGAACTACGCCCTCGACGAAGCCCGCAAGATGAACCACACCTACATCGGCACCGAGCACCTCCTGCTCGGCCTGCTGCGTGAGGAACGCGGGGTGGCGTGCCAGATTCTCCAATCCCTCGGACTGGACATCGAGCTGGTCCGGAACGAGACCACCCGGCTGCTCGGCGGGGAGAAGGGCTCGAGCCAGCAGAAATCGCGCACCAAGACTCCGTCGCTTGACTACTTCTCACGCGATCTTACGCAGCTTGCCCGCGAAGACAAGCTCGACCCGATTATCGGCCGGGAAAGCGAGATCGAGCGCATCATCCAGATTCTTGCCCGTCGGAAGAAGAACAACCCGGTGCTCATCGGCGAGGCGGGCGTCGGCAAGACCGCGATTGTCGAAGGCCTGGCCCAACGCATCGTCGCCGGCAAGATCCCGAACCTGCTCAAGAACAAACGCGTGCTGGCCCTTGACCTCGCCGCCATCGTCGCCGGCACCAAGTACCGGGGCCAGTTCGAGGAACGGCTGAAGTCGATCATGAACGAAATCCAGCACCAGGGCGACGTTATCATCTTCATCGACGAACTCCACACGATTGTCGGAGCCGGGGCCGCCGAGGGCGCGATTGACGCTTCGAGCATCCTGAAGCCGGCGCTCGCCCGCGGCGAGCTGCAGGCCATCGGCGCGACCACGCTCGAGGAGTACCGGAAGTACATCGAGAAGCACTCGGCGCTCGAACGCCGGTTCCAGAAAATCCTGGTCGAGGCGCCGGGCGCGCAGGAGACGGTCAAGATTCTCAAAGGCCTCAAGGAGAAGTACGAGCTTCACCACAACGTCTCCTACGACGACAAGGCTATCGAAAGCGCGGCCTATCTCGCCGACCGGTACATCTCGGACCGGTTCCTGCCCGACAAGGCGATCGACGTGATTGACGAGGCCGGCTCGCGGGTGAAGCTGATGCGGCCGGTCATCAACC
>CAZVCQ010000411.1:0-3341 GCA_964626085.1 uncultured bacterium | reverse complement strand
GAGAAAAAGCGTGCAAACGAGCCGAAATCACCCACACAAAGACGCGAAGACCCGAGGAAAGTGGGTCACCAGCGAATCCCGGCCGCCGAGGGACAGGACTTGAGGCATGTGGCCCTGGCCTATCGCCTCACCGCCGATGCTTACTTTGTACTCCATGTCCGATGCCCTTGCCGAAAACCGGTTGCGGTTGTGTATCAGCACGGTAAGGTCCACCATGTTCTCGCCGGGAAACGCCAGCCCGACCAGTTCGACCTCGGCCGGTTTCACCAGCCAGCCGCAGCTACAGCCGACAACCAGGACCAGCAGCAGGTTCGTGGACATCGACTTTGGCATCTTGTCTCACCAGTAATCTAGCGGTTAGTGACAGCGGAGTCAAGTCTCGGCCGGCGTGCGGGAGGTAAGCAGAGGGGAAGCCTTTGCCTCCCCTCTGCACTACTGCCGGCAGGCCGCTACTTCTGCTTGTCCTGGCCGAGGATGACGAAATCAACCCGGCGGTTGATCGCGCGGCCGTCGTCGGTTTCGTTGTCGGCGACCGGCCGTGATTCGCCGTAGCCCTTTGCCGTCAGGCGACCTACTTCGATGCCGAGGTTCCGGACGAGGTAGTTGACTACCGACTGGGCGCGCCGCTCTGAGAGCCGGAGGTTGTATGCGTCCGAGCCCTTGCTGTCGGTGTGCCCCTGGATTTCGACCCTGATCCCCGGGTTTTCCTTGAGGATCTTGGCAGCTCCCTCGAGGGCCGAGCGCGACTCAGGCTGGATGGACGCCTGGTCGAAGTCGAAGTAGATACCATCCAAGGTAATGACCATCCATTCCGCCACAAGCGCGAAGTCCCGGGTCAGCGGCTTGTCCCTTTCGACCAGCAGCCATGCGGTTTGTTTCAGGTAGTCCTCGGACTCGACGACCAGCGAGTAGGCGCCGGGCATCAGTCGGGTCCGGTAGATACCAGTCGTCTGGTCGGTGTTGAGCAGGGCCGAATCGGCTTCCGGCACCATGACTGTCGCGGCCAGCGCCTTGCCGGTCTTCCGATCCGAGACCCTGCCCGTGAGTTCGACGGGGGCTACGACCCGCGGGAGTTCAATCGTCGCGGTGGCCAGTTCGTGGTTCTCGACCATAAGCGGTACGGTCCGACTCTCGTAGCCGCCGGCGCTGGCTTCGACTGTCACGGCGCCAGCGGGGACCTTGATCGCCTCGAAGACACCGGTGCTTGAGTCGGTGAGCAGCGTTGCCAGCTGGGGATGGTCCGGGAAGGTAACGGCCGCGGCCAGCGGTGCGCCGGTGCCTGCGTCGGTCACCGTACCCAAAACCCGGCCGTACCCGCGCCGCGCCTGCCGGCCGAGCGGTGTCGCATAACCCAGACCAACGACGAGTTCGTTGGGTTGCCGTCCGCCGAGCGATTCGCCGCCGACGCTCAACGTGTATCCGACCTTCAGGAAGGCCGAAGTGGGGCTGCCGATGGCGATTCCCGGCGTCAGGTGGATATGACCGTTCTTGGTGTCGAACACGCCATCCGACACACGGTCAGACTGCTGGGACAGCGCCTCGACAAAGATACAGAAACCCCTGCCCTGGAATTCAACTGCCGTGCCGTACTGAGTCAGTCCGGCGACCCTGCCGTAGTTCACTATCACGTTCGGCAGCGGGAGCAGTACGTCCTGCAGTTGCAGAGTCGCCAGCCCGGACCAGGCGAGTTTTGGGGATGCATCATAGGGGAGCCCTTCGGGGTCGAGAACAACCCAGTCCGGGTGGCTGCTCTCGCGGCCAATGAACGGGTACGAAACGGAGCCGCCGAGTTTGAGGACGGGCAGGCCCAGAACCGAGAACTTGCCGCCCGCTTTGAGGTCGCCGAGTCCCCAGACGAACGCGTCCGCTGTTTGGGACTCGGGCTTCTGGAATGCGCCGCCCCAGGACGCGAACAGCTCAAGCCCGACGTACCTGGATACAATCGGTGCGTAGCTCAACTCGGGCGCGATGAGGTCGGCAATCCAGCCACTTGAGTTGGGGGCATCTGCGGATGTGTAGAACTCGGCGTTCCGAGCCAGCGCGTGGAGCGAAACCGTCAGCCCGGCTTCCTTCTCGACCAGCGCATTCTGGATTCGGAACAGACCTTTGCCGCCACCAAACCCCGGGTAGGCGAACAAGAGCGCGGGCAGCACCGCCAGTATCAATGCGACTGCTGACACCCTTACCTTCACGTTTCCTCCTATGATTCCTGCGAGCCGAGGCAGGCATTTGATGGCTCCAGCCTGTGATTGGGGCCGGCTCTGGGTGGCGGTGGCTGCATGCCACTGAAGCTGCCACGGTCGCAGTCAGTCCGCTGTTTCACAACCGTCTCCGGTCCGGTTGATTGGAAGGAAAAAGCCTCGGGCAGAATCCACTACTCAGCAGAATATTGGCGACGGACGAATTGTCAAGCCTCGCGAATCCACTGGAAATCGAGTTCGAGCCCCAAAGCCACCAGGACGTCAGCCTTCGTCTCCGTTCCACCCAGCCACGAGCGGTCTGCCTGGACTAAAGCGAAGCAGCCGCGTCAGCGCGGCTGCTTCGATTATCGGGAACCGCTATGCCTGCAGAGTCAGGCCTGGCCCAGCGTGAACCGGACCCTACCTGCCAAACCGGGTCGGGTCGTCGTAGAAGTTGCCGACTTCAATCTGGAACTTGCCGACGGCCTTTACCTCACGGTCAGCCACCGAATCATAACCGAAGAACGTCACGGTGGCATCAGCGAGGTCGATGATGTCCATGTATTCCGGGTCATCCTCGTCGATGAAGTCGCCGAAGACCTTCTGCTTCCATGCCGCCGATATCAGGGTCATGTAGAAAGTAGTCATCTTCTTACCCTCCGCGTCGGCCACGCACGCCTGTGTGAGTGTGACTTTCGCATCTTCGTATGGCGGTGGTTCATCGGTAAGGTTCTTGCTCGTGAATTTGACGGTCGCCTGGTTGATGAGCGCTTCGTAGGGTGTCCACGTCGGCATGCCGGCGCCGATCTCGACGTACTGCAGCACGACCTCGACCGAGTCGGGCATGACCTGGTAGAGAGTGATCACCTCGATATCATCGTCCTCCTTGATGGTATACCGGTAGAAGTCTGATAGGTCCGAACGCAGCGTCTTGCCGCTGTTGATCGACACGACGCGGAGTGTTGCGTCTCGCTGGCAGCCGTCCATGACGAGCAGGCTACCTGCGGCGAGCACGGTCAGAAGGCCAAGCAGAGAACGACGCATACGGTTCCTCCTTAATTAAGGTCGCTGAATTTTACCCTGCGGGTGACCAGTGTCAAGCGGATTCTTGGCCCCTAAACCCGACATTGAGTCACAGGATCGACTGGATTTCGCGCCCGA
>CAZVCQ010000410.1:0-3350 GCA_964626085.1 uncultured bacterium | reverse complement strand
GAGAGTGGCCTCTTCTTTCCACCGTAAATCAAGTCCCAATGTCGGGACTAGGGAATCTGGACCGGCTTGACTTGGCTCTGAGTCCTTCTAGAATCATTCTGACAGGTTAGTCCAAAGGAGAACAGTATGTCGGGAAAATGTCTGCTCCTATTCTTTGCTGCCGGGCTTGTCGCATGGCTGCCCGCGCAGGATTTGGTAATCGATAACCACGAGGTGCCGTCGGTCGAGGGCACCTATGGCAAGTTCAAGCAAAACAGCTCACCTTTCACCTGGCCCGAGTTCGACTCGACCCGCACACATTGGGACCTGACTTCCTACCCCGGTGGCCAGTGGGCGAGAGTCGGAGTCGTCAACTGGACCCAGGGCCAGGAGCCTGCCCCGGAATCGATGCAGGCCGATACCCCCGACCCTCAGGTATTGGAAATCGACACGCTGGGTGACAACTCGGTCCAGTACATCTACCAGTACAAGGACTCATCCGGCCTGTACACCGACGGCATCGATTTCACCCTGCTGACCTATCGGGCCATCGGCAACAACCGGCCGGACGCCAAGGTCTACTCCACGCCGATGCAGCTCGGCACGAACTGGTCGAGCGCTGTGAGTTGGATGTACGAAATCCTCACGGGATTCGACTATAGCGTGAGCGAGACACACAAGAAGAGAATCGTGGCCAAGGGCAAGGTCAAGGTGCCTGTTTCCGGTGACTACTACTGGCCGTGCCTCGTCATCCGGGACAGCATGCACTTTTCCGACAATCTCGGCAGCAGCGACTCGCGGTGGATATACGAATGGGTCGTGCCCGGCGTTTTCAGCGGCGCCAACGGCGTAGCCGCGGCACTGAGCCAAAGCAATGCGGGCCAGAACTTCACCGACGTCGCGACGATGATGCAGCTCTCGGTCAGCAACATCCCGGGCTCGGACGTGCGTCCGCCGGCGTTTTCCTACACGCGCGTCTGGCCGGACACAAGCTTTCTCGGGCCGTACGTGGTCTGGACGGTGATCCAGGACAACGATGCGGTTGGCGACGAGTCGCTCTTCTACCGGGTAGACACGGGCGCCTGGGTCGGGGCCGAGCCGGATTCGGCACGGTCCGACACCTTCTACTTCACGATACCTTCGGTCGCTCTGGCCTCCCGGGTTGACTACTTCTTCTGGGCAAGGGACCAGTACTGTGTCAACAACAACATCGACTTCTGGACCACATGGCCGCCCTGCTCCCCGGAAAGCACGATGATCACGTTCCACGCGGATATTACCGGCGCGGCTGAACAGCAGCCGCTGATTCCGGGCCGCATCGGACTTTCAGCCACACCTAACCCGTTCGGCGACGCGACCACCTTCTACTTCAACTACCCGCGCGTGCATCGGGCGGCAATCAAGGTCTTCTCCAGCTCGGGCGAGCTTGTCCGCATGCTCGACATGTCGCCGGTGCCGAGCCTTGGGTTCCAGGCCCACTGGGACGGCAAGGACGATGCCGGCATCGAACTCCCGGCCGGAACCTACCTGTACCGGGTCGAAAGCTCCGGGTACACGGAAACGAGAAAGGTGACTCTGACGCGCTAGCGCGTCGGAGTCATCCTGAGGCGTAGCCGAAGGATCTCTTCCACGCTGAGGCGGAAGAGTTGGCAGTGACCAGTTTCCAGTTTGCAGCAACCGGCGAGGACTCCCCTCGCCGGTTGCTCATTACAGCCTGGTCATTGATTGGCCTGGGCGGCCCCTGTCGGACAGTGCGTCATTCGTGCTTCGGGCTTCGTCATTGAGACCTGTGCACTCTGAACACGCGTAGAGAGAGGAGTAGACTTGAATCTTGAGACCGTTGCTATCACTCGTCCCGACGACACCAACGTCATTGTCGGCCAGACGCACTTCATCAAGACCGTCGAGGACATCCACGAACTGATGGTCACGTCGGTGCCGGGCGTGAAGTTCGGGCTGGCGTTCAACGAAGCCTCAGGCCCGTGCCTGGTCCGGCACTCAGGCACCGATGCCGAACTTGAACAACTGGCAATCAAGAACTCACAGGCAATCGGTGCCGGACACACCTTCACGCTCATGATGCGCGGCGCGTATCCCATCAACGTCCTGACCCAGCTCAAAGCCCTGTCCGAAGTCTGCTCCATCTTCTGCGCCACCGCCAACCCGGTCTCGGTCATCGTAGCCGAGAACGATACCGGTCGCGGCATCCTCGGCGTGATTGACGGCGAAAAGCTCAAGGGCGTCGAAGGCGACAAAGAGATAGCAGACCGCAAGGCCTTCCTCAGGAAGATCGGCTACAAGCAGTAGAATCTGCCCTCACCCTTCCCTCTCCCCGCAAGGGAGAGGGTTTCTCTATTCGGCCGACGTCAGAAGGTAGAGCTGCGGACTCGGAAGTGCTCATCCGCAGATTGCACAGATACCGGTCCGCCCTCCGCCGTCCGCCAATCGACATTCGACAATCGTGAGTCGGAAATCAGATAACTGCCAGGTTCGGCAAGGTTCAGAGAAGACATCCACAGACTCCGCAGATTGCGCAGATTCTGCCCTCCTCCCTCTCCTCCGTGAAGAGAGGGTCGGGATGAGAAGTCCTGCAAACTGCAACCTGCAGACTGCAGACTCGCCGCGAAGCGCGGCGTGATTGCGTCCCTCAAGGTGCCTCACATTGTTCGTCGCGAAGTCCGAAGAAAACGGGGACTGTACCGCAGTGAGTCCGACGCAACTGCTCGGTGGGACTGTCCCCTGTTTTCCGCGCGAGCCTAGGTGAGCCGACGATGGACATGTCAAATGGATGGACCGAAACCTCGCGCCGAAGGCGCGATTGGGTCTTTCGAAGTACCTCCCATTGTTCATCGCGAAGTACCGACAAGGGTATCTTGAACTGGGTAGTGAACTGCGTCTGCAACTGCGTGTTCGACTGAATCCTGCGCTGAATCTCAACCTGAACCTCAACCTCAATCCGTCACTGCACCAGGCATTGCTCGCGACATTGCTCCAGAAGATGTACCCGTCATCGTTTGCGTCATTGTTCGAGTCGATTTACCGGTGAAAGTACGGGAGATTCAACGAGTCAGTGTATCCGTTACCGTGTCGGCGGCTGTAGCCCCCCAGGCGGTCTGTGGGCCGTGGGGTGGGCGGCAGAATTGTGGCTCTCCTGCCCGGCCACACAACATCTTGTGGTCGCCGGACCGGGCCCTGACGGGCTCGGTTCAGCACCTTCGCTGTGCCGATGCTCACGGATTGCTCCCCATTGCAGCAGTACCAGATTCCTGGCCATTCTGGTCAAGATGACGTTCCGGAGCTGCAGGTTTCCCGTCCAGGGGGTCCGGACTCAGGACATAGGTAACAGGTTATTATCAGGACATAGGTAACAC
>CAZVCQ010000409.1:0-3359 GCA_964626085.1 uncultured bacterium | reverse complement strand
CGCCCTCTGCTACAACGCCACCAACAACAAGGTCTACTGCGCGAGCTATACTGATGGCTGCGTGACCGTGATTGACGGCGCCACCAACGGCGTCATCGCAACCGTGACGGCAGGCAGTTCCCCTGGCGCCCTCTGCTACGACCCGGCCAACAACAAGGTTTACTGCGCGAACGTGAACGGCGGCAATGTCACGGTGATAGACGGCGCGGCCGACACCGTCATCGCGACCGTGGCGGCAGGCGACCACCCTCTTGCTCTCTGCTACAACTCGGCCAACAACAAAGTCTACTGCGCGAACAGGGGCTCAATGTCTGCTGACTCGACGGTGACCGTGATTGACGGCGCGACCGACTCGGTCATCGCGACCGTGGCCGCAGGTAACGGGCCCGACGCCCTCTGCTACAATCCGACCGACAACAAGGTCTACTGCGCGAACAACGATGGCCACAGCGTGACCGTGATTGACGGCGCAGCCGACTCGGTCATCGCGACCGTAGCCGCAGGCGACGAGCCGTACGTTCTCTGCTACAATCCGACCAACAACAGGGCCTACTGCGCGAACTATATGAGCGGCGACGTGACCGTGATTAACGGCGGAACCGACGGCGTTATCGCGACCGTAGCCCTGTGCGGCTATCCTCGCGCCCTCTGCTACAACCCGACCAACAGCAAGGCCTACAGCGCGAACTACTACAGCCCCAACGTGACCGTGATTGACGGCGCGACAAACAGCGTCATCGCGACCGTGGCCACGGGCTACGGACCTCGCGCCCTCTGCTACAACCCGACCAGCAACAAGGTCTATTGCGCGAACGGCGGCAGCGACGATGTGACCGTGATTGACGGCGCGACAAACAGCGTCATCGCGACCGTGACGGCAGGGGACGAGCCGTATGCCCTCTGCTACAACCCGACCAACAACCGGGCTTACTGCGCGAACCAGGCAGGCGGCAGCGTGACCGTTATCGACGGCGCGACGAACGGCGTCATCGCGACCGTGGCCGTGGATAGCTACCCCTGCGCCCTCTGCTACAACGCGACCAACAACAAGGTCTATTGCGCGAACGGCGGCAGCGCCAGCGTGACCGTGATCGACGGCGCGACCAACGCCGTCCGCGCAACCGTGGCGGCAAGCGGCTGGCCTTGCGCCCTCTGCTACAATTCGACCAACAACAGGGTCTATTGCGCAAACGACAGTTGGGACGTGACCGTGATTGACGGCGCAACCGACTCGGTCATAGCGACCGTGGCCGCAGGCGACAGGCCCTACGCCCTCTGCTACAACGCGACCGACAACAAGGTCTACAGCGCGAACCGGTACGGCAACTATGTCACCGTGATTGACGGCGCGACGAACGGCGTCATCACGGTCGTGGCCGCAGACAGCTACCCTTGCGCCCTCTGCTACAACGCGGCCAACAACAAGGTCTACTGCGCGAACCAGACAAGCGACAACGTGACGGTGATTGACGGCGCGACCGACTTCGTGCTCAGCACGATCGAGGTGGGTAACAGCCCAATGGACTTCGTCTGGAACCCCGCCCAGAACCGGGTCTACGTCGCCAACTTCGACGGGTCCAGCATCTCGGTGCTGCGCGATTCGGCCGGGGGGGTCGAGGAAACGATGAACGATGAACGCGGAACGATGAAGGCCCGGCCGACCGTCATTCGCGGCGTTCTGTTCCTGCCGGGGGACGCGCGTGCCTTGGGACACGATCCCAATTCCCCGAACGGAATTGGGTCATGTCCCGCGGCGCTGCTGGACGTCAGCGGCAGGAAGGTGATGGACCTCGCGCCGGGTGCGAATGACGTGCGGGCGCTGGCGCCCGGGGTCTATTTCGTCCGGGCTGTCAGCGGTAAGCTGTCGGCTGTTGGCTGTCACAAGGTTGTGGTTACTAGATAAGGAGGTGCCATGAAGTACGCCTTCGTGCTGCTTGCCGTCGGCTGCCTTGTGACAGCCGCATACCCACAGTGGCTGGAGGAGACGATCTTCCTGCCGGACTCGTTCGTAGGGCTGGAACGCCCGCATTGTCTGACGTACAACGCAACCAACAACACTATCTACGTCGGCGGCCAGTTTGGCGATTGCGTGATTGCCATCGACGGAGCGACGAACCAGAAGATCGCTCGCATCCCGACCGGGTCGGACGTGACTGACATCTGCTGCAGCTCGGCTGAGAACAAGGTCTACGCCGTCGGCAATGGCAGCGCCAGCGTGACCGTGATTGACGGCGCGACCAACTCGGTCGTCGCGACCGTGGCCACGGGAGCCGGTCCGCGCGCCCTCTGCTGGAATCAGTCTTACAATCGTGTCTATTGCGCCAACTCCGCGAGCAGCACCGTAAGCGTAATCGACTGCGCCAGTGATACGGTCATCGCGACCATTGCGGTGGGCAGCTTCCCTCGCTTCCTCTGCTGGAGTCCGCACTTCAATCGTGTCTATTGCGCCAACTCCGGGAGCAGCACCGTAAGCGTGATTGACTGCGCGACCAATGGCGTCATCGCAACCGTGGGCGTAGGGACCTACCCTTATGCCCTCTGCTTGAATCCGACCAACAACAAGGTTTACTGTGCGAACATGACTGGCGGTTCCGTAACCGTGATTGACGGCGGGGCTGACACCGTCGTCGCGACCCTGGCTGCAGGTTCGTGCCCTAATGCCCTCTGCTACAATCCAACCAATGACCGGATCTACAGCTCGAACCAGCAGAGCAACAACGTCACCGTGATTGACGGCACGGCCGACAGTGTCGTCGCGACCATAGCTGTCGGCCAGTATCCTCGCGCCATCTGCTTTAATGCGACCAACAACAAGCTCTACTGCGCGAACACGGTCGGCGGCTCGGTGACGGTGATTGACGGCGTGGCCGACACCGTCATCGCGATCCTGCCGGCAGGCACGAGCCCCTATGCCACCTGCTACAATCCCGCCAACAACAAGGTCTACTGCTCGAATCTGTACAGCCACGACGTAACCGTGATTGACGGCGCTGCCGACAGTGTTGTCGCGACCGTGGCCATGTCCAGCTATCCTCGCGCCCTCTGCTACAATCCCATCGACAACAGGCTCTACTGCGCGTACTACTACAGCGGCGATTTCGTGGCCGTGATAGACGGCGCGACGAACAGAGTCGTTGCGAACGTGGCTACCGGCTACGGACCTCGCGCCCTCTGCTACAACCCGGCGAGCAACAAGGTCTATTGCGCGAATGAAGGCAGCGACGACGTGACCGTGATCGACGTCGCGGCCGACACCGTCATCGCGACCGTGGCGGTCGGCGCCGAGCCGTATGCCCTTTGCTGCAACCCGGCCAACAACAAGGTTTACTGCGCGAACGTGAACGGCGGCAATGTCACGG
>CAZVCQ010000408.1:0-3386 GCA_964626085.1 uncultured bacterium | reverse complement strand
TCAAGGGCCGTGTCACCGTCTGCAGGCCGGCCGGAATGCCGATGTCGAGAATGGTCTTCACCGACTCGCGCCGCACCGGCCCGCGCAGACTCAGGAGCCCGCGCCGGTGCAGGATTACCGCCATCACCACGAGCCCGCCTGACTGGGAAAGCACGGTCGCGAGGGCCGCGCCGGCCGCACCCATCCTCGGCAGCCCGAGCCAGCCGAAAATGAGGAGGGGATCAAGCACGAGGTTGATGACATTCGTGACGAAGGTGATGAACATCGGGGTACGCGTGTCCCCGAGCGCCTGGAATCCGGCGTAGAGCACCATCCCGGCAAAGAACCCGGGCAGCACTGCCAGCAGTATTGCCAGGTAGCCCTGGCCGGCGACGACCACGTCCGGCGCTGCTCCGAACCAGCCGAGGACGCTGCCGGCGAGAAGGACCCCGGCCACCGCCAAAGGAGTCGAACCGGCCACAGCCAGCAGCAGGCCGTGCCTCAGACTTTCTCGAACTCCGGCCCTGCTGTCGGCCCCCGCCGCGCGCGACGCGGTCGCGAGCACGCCGACCATGAAGACCTGTCCCGCCGAGAAAAGTACGGACAGCACCGAGCCGCCGAGCGCGACCGCGGCAACCGTTGCCGGTCCCAGCCTGCCGACCCAGAACAGGTCGACGACCGTGAGCAAAGTGTAAAGGACTTGGCCGATCATCACCGGCCAGGCAATCTGCCATATCGCATTGCCGAGACGGCCGGAGAGGTCTACGGAACTGAGGCGTGTCTTCTCTGCCAAGAGCGAAGATGTTACTCAAACAGAGGCCGGGCGCAACCAAGGGCCGGTGGCAGGTGAAGTACAAAGGACAAAGTACCAAGGACTAGGCAATGGGAGCAACCGGAAATGACCAAGTCCGGCCCGACTTGTGCACTTGCGTGGTTTCCTTTTGCTTTGTCCTTTGTCCTTATCACTTTGTCCTTTGAGCGGTGCCAGCCGGCGTCAGGACAAAAGTGAGGCAATACCGACGACGGCGACCAGTATCGACATGATGACCGCCGCGAACAACAGCCAGCCGCGCGTGCGGGCGGGTCGGCTGGGCGATGCCTGCCACGGCCAGACGAATGCCCGTCCGGTTTCCGAGAACGCGCCAGGGAACCGGTGCAGCAGCGCAAGTGACACCGCGGTTGCGGCCAGCCCCATCAGGCCGATCCAGACGAGAAGCACCCCGCGCAGGTTCACGACGCTCCGAACAGCTTCAGCGTGAGCTCCTGCCGGTCCAGCCCCAGGTGATGGGCGACGCTCGCCAGGATGAACTCGAGCGTACCCACCCGCAAATGGTCGTGAGCCGGGATGGTGACGTGATGCTCACCGTGCTCCTGCGTGGTCAAACGCATGTGGCTGCCGACCTGGCGCGTCACATCATAACCGTAGTGCCGAAGCAGCCGCGCGAGTTCCTGCCCCGACAAGTCGCGAGGCAACTTCACGGCTTGATGGTCTCTTCCCGAACGACCTGCACGAACCGCAGCCGGATGGAATCCGGTTTCGGGCACTCCCCCGCGTGGCACGCCGCGGCTTCACGCACATTGGTGTAGAGCTCCTCCAGCGTGTCGGCCTGGGTCACGATGCACCCGCACGACGACCGGGCAACAAACCCGCCCTCCCGCTCCTCGACTATGAACTCAACCGTTGCCATTGTTCCTGCCTTTCCGGCGCTGATGACGCATGTGCCATTATACACTGCCGCCACGCCGACGCCAACCACAGATCCGAAGGCGGGGACATGACCGAAATCGGCTTGGAGATTTCGGATCGTGTCCCAAGCCTGACACAAACCGCCAAGGCCCGAATGGACAATCCACAGATTCCGCAGATTCATGGCCCTCTTCCACTCCTCCTTGAGGAGAGGATCGAGGTGAGGAGCTGAAATGTCTAGAGGCCGGCGTCGAAACCAAGCCGCGCTTGTGTCCCGCGAAGCATATGACTATGTATGCTGGGAAATTCCGGCAGAAGTGTCTTCAGCCGTGTAGTCGCTTGCGTCGGCAACTGTGTCGTTCGCTCTATCTCAACCTGGACCTCAACCTGAACCTTGGGCTGTATCCGGCGCTTGACCGTGTGCTGTTACGGAACTCGTTCCAGAAGTCATCCCTGACGCCGAACCCATTGTCGTTCCGCTCGTTGCAGCAGTTCGCGTACCGGTCATTGTCTCTTCAGGTGGATTTCGCACCGTGTCTCAAGCCATGGCCCCCCATACGACCCCTATATGCGGTCTACCGGACTTGCGCCTGGCTTCAACCGGCGGATAATACGGGAGTTATGCTCCATGCGCGGCTCGCGCTATTTCCTCAGTTCTTTTCTGCTTGTTCCATTCGTCAATCGACAATCGAGAATCTAGAATCGGACGTATGCGCCCCTTGCTCCTGACCCCGCAGACGGACGCTGTTCTTTCCTTCATCCGTCGGACCGAGTTCCCGCTCTCCGTGTATGGCCGGAGCGCGGCCCGGGTCTGGCCGATGGTCCGGGACCAGGTAAACAAGCGCATTAGCTCGTTCGGCGTTCCGGTGCACGAAGTGAACATCTACAAACGGTACGCGGTCGAGATGCTCAAGGCCTTTCGCACCAAGACCGGCGAACCGCTGGCCTCGGCGCTCGAACTCTGCGTGCGCAAGTGGGCGAACCTCGGCCTTGCCCCGGAACTCCTCCAGCAACTTCTCTGTGACTGCCATCAGAAATTCCACTCGGTCGGCCACAAACTGCCGAAGCCCAAGCCGATTGCTCCGGGCCCCAAGCTCAGGCGCAGGCGCAGGTCCACCTACGCTCAGGCCCTCAGCAAGGCCCGCGTCTCGCGCAGTCTTGCGGCCACAACTGAAGAACAGTCGGCCCGCCACGCCAGGGGCATTGATCAGAACAAAGAAATCAGCCGGAAGCTGGCAAAGCTGCTCGCCGCCCGCAAGACACCCGGCAAAGAGTTCATCCGCTACAACGCCTTTGCCCCAGAAACTTGGTCGGCTCTCCCGCAAGTACGGCGGCAAATCGCTCCGCATGGCCGCTGCGGATCTGGTGGACTTGTATGAAGCCAAGTCGCTAGACCACGACACGCTGCTGGCAATCTGTGCGTCGCTCTTCGACGTCCGCCCTCAGTCCTAACGGAACCGCAACCTGCAACCTGGTCACTGGTACCTCGCGGTCTGTGGCCGCGCTGCAATCGCCACGCCCCTGTTCGGCGTGACGAACCTCATCTGAATCGTCCGTCCGCGGATTTGACTTCTCAGCGTGATTCTCCATAATCTCCGTGTGGAACACGAACCCTCGGTCTTGACGGGAACAGAATTGTCTACTATGTTCCCGAGATTGTGATTACGGGTCTTCGCGTCTTTGTGTGGGTGATTTCGGCTCGTTTGCACGCTTTTTCTCG
>CAZVCQ010000407.1:0-3390 GCA_964626085.1 uncultured bacterium | reverse complement strand
GATGGACGAGCCCTGCTCCGCGCTCGACCCGATTGCCACGCTCCACATCGAAGACCTGATGCGCAGCCTCAAAGACCGCTACTCCATCGTCATAGTGACGCACAACATGCAGCAGGCGGCCCGCGTTTCCGACTACACCGGTTTCATGTTGCTGGGTGTACTCAAAGAGTTCGGCACGACCAAGCAGATTTTCACCAACCCCAAAGAACCCGACACCGAAAACTACATCTCCGGCCGGTTCGGATAGGCTAGCCCGGCTGCGCCGGACTCGGCCGGAGCCCCGGCCGAGCGGTCGCGGACCTTCTTTGCCGGCGGCGTTCGAGCAGCGACACAAAGGCCTCGATTCGCGTGACCATCCCGGCTTCGCTCGTGTGCTCGTCGAGCGCGAGGCTGAGAAGCGGGATACCGAGTTCCGTGCCCGCTCGCTCGAGCACCGGCAGCACCGATGTGCTCGGCATGCAGGCAAACGGGTGCAGGTGGATGACGCCGTCAAAGCCATCGCGTGCCGAAATCACCAACCAACCCAGCGCACTCTGGTCCTCTCCGCCGAGGCACATCCGCCACCACGGCGCGCTCGCCTGCTCCAGCCGGCGGATCTGTCCCCTGCCCAGCCGGGAACTGTGAAAACCCAGCCACTCGTGTGCGGTTTCGAACGGATGGACCTCGACACCCATGTCACCCAGCCGGCGGACGATGTCGAAGTTGATGAATGGCTCGAGCACGCAGTAGCTCTCGCCGACCAGGCGTATCCGCAGCGGCCGGCGCGAGTCCTCGACGGTGATAGCGGCCAGATCGCGGTCGGTCCGAGCGCGGAGCGCGCGCCCCGCGCGGACGCTGGACGCGTCAACGATATCCCGCCGCAGCCGGTCGACTATCGCTCCGACGCGACGCGGCTCGGCCACGCGCGGACGCATCCAGCGCTCGCGCGCCGCCGCACTGTCCACTGCCGCCGATTTGTACCAGCCCAACCGGACCGCGCGGGCCGCGCGCACCGCCATCCGTGCGTAGTTGCCGCCTGACAAGGCGAGTACCTCGCGCACGAGCTGTGGCAGCCGGGCGCCGTGCAGCTCGAACCGGCGGAACGAGTGGCCCAAGTCGCGCAGTATGACCGACTGCAACAGCCCGTAGTAGCCAAACCGGCAGGACCAGTAACCTGACGAGTAGATGAGCGTGTCGGCTCCGAGCTCGAGGTTGCGCTCCATTACGCCCAGCGTCGTCTTGAACGGTATGCACATCCCCTCCGGCGAAAGCCGAGCCCCGACCGCCAGTATCCGCGCATCGAGCCGGGGCGGCTTCACGACCTCCGCGCCGAGCCCGCTCATCACCGCCGCCAGCGGCACCTGCAGGTCGCCCATGTACGGGAATCCGACCTTCATCGCCGCTTCATCCTCAGCACGTCGAGGAACGCCTCGAGGCGGGAGTCCAGTCCCGCCTCGCCGGTGTGCTCATCCAGAACGAGCATCAGCATCGGCAGTGCCGGCCCCTTCTTCAACACCATCCGCCGTGCCAGCTCGCACGTGACCACGCCCGTGCCGCAGGCGAAGCTCGTCGCCAACACGATGCCGTCGACCGCGCCCTGCTCGAGCATCCGCGCGACGCCCGCCAGCAGCTCGACTTCGAAGTACCAGTTGAGCTCGGATGCGGCATAGGCATCGCTCAGTGCGTCGGACGCGGGCGGAACCGGCAGCACCACCGACGCGCCCAGTCCCTGCAGTCGCTCCAGTAGACCGGCCGACAGCAGCCGATCGAACAGCAGGTAGCTGTGCCCCACAAGCCCGATGCGCAGTCCGTTGTTCTGCTCCTGGAGCGCCGGCTCGCCGTTGAACCCGGAATGCACGCTGACTCCGGTGCCGTACTCAGCGGCGTGGCCCAGCGCGGCCAGTGCCCTGCGCACGCGGTCGCGCCCGGCGCCCAGCTCCCGAGCAAGCTGCCTGTAGGCCGCCCGCTCCGACCACTTGCGCTCGTCAAGGAACAGCTCGCACGCATCGATGCCTGGTATCAGCGCGCGCACCATGTCCGGGAAACCGAGGTACTTGGGACAGCCGAAATAGAAACGCCGCCCGACGCGGCGGCTGACAAAACGGGGCAGCAGCACCTTGAGCCCGGCCGCGGCCATCTCTTTCACCTGGCCGATTGCCGCCTTCATCGGCAGGCAAAGCTCGGGCGGCGAGACGCGGATGCCGATGTCGAGTGTCCTCTTGGTCGTGGCTGGAGCGAGCACCGGCTCAAACCCCAGGGCTTCGAGGAAGACTCGCCACTCATCCCAGAACCTGAAGGCGAGCACCGCACGGTACACGCCCACCGCGCCGGACAATGCCACACGCTGGCACCGACCTGCCGAAGTCAAACTCACTCACGCCCCCCCGACACCATCCGACTTCCGCACCAAACCCATGCTCGTCAGGCCTTCCCCGGTGTTCGGAAGGCAAACCGCGGCGGTTGGTATCAGAACGGCTTTCACAGCTACTCCTTCATTCATTGCGGACATCACATATCAGACGCCACTGCATCTCCCGTGCCAAAGAATGATGCTTCGTAGCTACGTGACTTACGAACACCCACCGCGTCATTCTGTCACTTTGCGGTGACACCAAGTCACCGTACGGACACACTGCGATGCTACCGTCCGCGAGCCGCTGCAGTTAATGTCGAATGTGCTGAGCAGTCCGTCAGCAGGGCCTTCCCGCGCTGACGGCCGCGGACCTCACTTGGACTGTGAGTCTGGAATTCGGAACAACTTGGGAACTCTTGTAGCCCCCGCAGTTTGGGCGGCGCCTGACGGAACATGGATCCGACCGCGGGTTTCAGGCGCGTCGAGAGTATTCTGTTCAGGGTGTCCGTTGCAGGCATCCGGCAGCTCACAGCGCCTCCACTTCACTGCTGCGTCCGGTCCGCCCCCTTGGGCGGACCGAACGACCAAGCAGATCTTCACCAACCCCGAAGAACCCGACACCGAAAACTACATCTCCGGCCGGTTCGGGTAGTCAGACGGGGACTGTCCCCGCACGGGGACAGTCCCCAGTGTCCGGCGAAGCATCCGGACCGGCTACCAGCGGAACACGATGACTGAACGGGATCGGACGTTCGGAATCCGCGGCTGAAGGGTCAGCGCGATGTGGCGGCCGGGCAGGTTAAACTCCCCGACCAGCCCCAGTTCCTCGACCACCTTCCGGCAGAACCGAATCGCGTCCTCGGGTCGGCGGGGAAGGTCTGCGCCACCGTGGTCGACCAATACCGGGCAGACGTTGTACAGCAGTCGCAGCAGCCGCGCGGTCACGATGTTCGGCGTCAGTGCCAGAATCGGCATCTTCGGCCGGAACCGTGAAATCATTGTCGCGCTGATTCCGGTCGTGGCGTAGGACATGATGAACGGCGAATTCGCGACCTCGG
>CAZVCQ010000406.1:0-3393 GCA_964626085.1 uncultured bacterium | reverse complement strand
GAAAGCGGCACGTTCGCGGGCCGGCACCTCACAGAGAAAACGGCTGTTTGACTCGCTGAAGAGCAGGAAGTCATCGCGCTTGAACCGCCGGCTGCCGGGGACCTTATCCAGCGCTATCCGCGCCCCGATTGAACCGGAGAAACACATCTCGGCCATGGCTATCCCCAATCCTCCATCCGAGAGGTCGTGACAGGCGATCACCATGCCCTTGCGGACGGCCGTGCCGACCGCGACCATGGTCCGGCGCCCGCGGGATGCGTCGACCTTGGGCACCTCCCGTCCCAAGCCCTGGTGCCGGCGGAAGTACTCGCTGCCGCCGAGCTCCTCAAGAGTCTCACCCAGAATGTAGACGGACGAGCCTGCGGCTTTGAAGTCCGGAGTGGTGGTACAGGAAGCGTCCGGGATGACCCCGACGCCAGAGATGAGCAGGGTCGGCGGGATCGGCAGCGACTCGCCTGACTCGCTCTTGAACTCGTTGTAGAGCGAATCTTTCCCGGAAATGAACGGGACGCGGTACTTGCGGCCGATGTCGTAACATGCCTCCGCCGCCCGCACCAGACCGGCAAGCTGGTCCGGGCGGTCCGGACTCCCCCAGCAGAAATTGTCGAGCAGGGCAATCCGCTCGATGTCGGCCCCCGCGGCTACGCAATTGCGCAGGGCCTCGTCGATCGCCGACGCCGCCATCCAGTAGGGGTCGATCAGACCGTAGCGGGGACAGAGCCCGCACGCAACCACGCACGCGCGCGGCGAACCGCGGACCGGCATTACGACGCAGGCGTCGGTCGGACCGGAGTTGCCTCGTCCGGAGAACGGTTTCAGACCGGAAGTCCCCTGCACCTCGTGGTCGTACTGCCTGACCACCCACTCCTTGCTGGCGATATTCGGTGCCTGCAGGAGCCGGAGTATCTCGGCGGTCAGATCCAGCCCGAGCGGGACTGAAGGGTCGGCTGTTTCCGGGCGCTGCCAGTGTGCTTTCTTGCGAGTGCCGCGCCACCCGTGGTGCAGGAATTTCATGTCGATGTCGGCCACGAGGTGCCGGCGGAACTTGAGCACCAGCCGGCCCTTGCCGGTCACACGGCCGATTACCGTAGCCTCGACGTCATGCGCGGCCGCGAGTTGTAGTAGCTCCTTGACCTTGCCGGGTTCAGCGAAGACAACCATACGCTCCTGGGCTTCGGAGATCCAGATCTCGGCCGGCGACAGACCGGCGTACTTCAGCGGTACGCGGTCAAGCCATACCTCGCAGCCCTGCTCGCTGGCCATCTCGCCGATTGCCGAGGATAGCCCGCCGCCCCCGCAGTCGGTAATGTCGCTGAACAGATCCCGGTCACGGGCCGCAAGGATCACGTCAGCTACTTTCTTCTCCTCGATGGGATTCCCAATCTGCACTGCTCCGCCCGAAATCTCCTCGGACTTCTGGTGGAGTTCGAGCGAGGCGAACGTCACCCCGTGAATGCCGTCCCGTCCGGTCCGGCCGCCGAGCAGCACAATCTCCTGGCCGGGACTGGCGCGCTTGTCGAGCTTCTCTTTTGGGATCAGGCCGAGGGTTCCGCAGAACACGAGCGGGTTGCCGAGAAAACCCGGGTCGAAGTACACCGCTCCGTTGGCAGTCGGGATGCCCATCCGGTTGCCGTAGTCGCGGACTCCGGCAACCACGCCTTTCATCACCCGGCGCGGATGCAGCACTCCGCGCGGCACTTCCTCGGGCCGCGTATCGACCGGGGCAAAGCAGAAGACGTCGGTGTTCAGAATCGGCTTTGCCCCGAGCCCGGTCCCGAGACAGTCACGGATGACCCCGCCGATGCCGGTGGCCGCTCCTCCGTAGGGCTCGAGTGCCGACGGATGGTTGTGCGTTTCGACCTTGAAGCTGACGCCGTATTGCTCGTCAAACTCGATTACGCCGGAGTTGTCGTGGAACACCGAAAGACACCAGGGCAGGTTCAGCTCCTGAGTCAACTTGAACACCGTGGACTTGAGCAGGTTCTTTACCTTCCGGCCGTCGATGTCAATCACGCCCTTGAACGTCTTGTGCTGGCAGTGCTCGGACCAGGTCTGGGCGAACGTCTCGAGCTCGACGTCGGTCGGGTCGCGGCCCAGCGTTTTGAAGTACTTCTGCAGCGCCGACATCTCGGCACGGCTGAGGGCCAGAAGCCCCTGCTTCGACAGCCGCTCCAGTTCCGGGGCGGTCAACCCGCGCAGCCTGACGACATTCTTCCGGAAACGGTACGGTCTCGCATGGACGAACACCTGCTCGCCGCCCTTGGCCGTGTGCTGTATGACCGGGTTGACCAGCAGTCCCCGGACAACCAGGTTTCGAATCGAGTCGGCGGCGCGGCGGCCCCGGCTGCCGCTGAACTCGAACTCATACGCACGGCCGGTCCGGACTTCGACGTGCTCGAACCCGAGGTCGGAGAGCGAACGGGCGATACTCCCCACACTCGGGTCCATCACCCCCGGGTTGTACAGGACCTCGGTCCCGGTGGCCGCGACAACCGCGGGACGGACGGAGGAACTCTCGCAGACCGGGTCGCAGAGTACCTCGCCGGCAATCAGCTCGGCCTCGGCCTTGCCGATGTCCCCCTCAAGGTAGTACAAGCGGGTAATCCGGACATCGGCCGTTGCCCCGCCTGCTATGTCGCGGATGTCGGATTCGAGTGCTTTCGCGTCCGGGTCGGTTGTCGTCTTCGTGATTTCGATGCGCCAGAGCACAGGCCAAGATAGGCGAAACCCCCTATGAGTCAAGAAAGGCACGCTCGTGCGTGCCCGCTGCCGGTGCGAAGCCTGTCCCGGCCGCTACTCGCTGATCAGCTTCTTGATCTCCTCGTCGAGCGAGTCTTCGTCGATCATGTCGCTCTGCAGCCCTGAGCGCGTGAAAGTCCTCACCTTGAGCTTGGCGCGCTCGTATTCAGCTTTCACGCTGTCGGATGCGACCTTGCGGTTCTCCCGCCTGACGGTATCGAGCACCGCAATTCGGGCGAGGACCGAAGCGATTGCCGAATCACACTCCCGACCCAGCGAATCCTGCACCGGGGTGATTCGATCGCCGAACCGCTTCCGCTTCGATTCACACCGGGCCGACAGGTTGATGACCTTGCGCCGCATGCTCGCACGGAAGACAACGAGTGCGGTGTCGGGCGGCGCTGTTATCAGCGCCGGAGGAAGCGGCTCCGGCTTGACCTTGCGGAGGCTTGTCGCGACAATGATCAGCGCCACGGCCAGGGCCGCAGCGGCGAGCACGATACCGACCACGGCGGCGCGGTCAGTCCGCTGCCGTCCGGCCTCGGGAGTCTGCTGTTCGTCCACTCTCTATTTTACTCGGTTGCCTGCCGACATCTACACCCGTGCCCGCATCATTATTCTTGACTATGGCGATGGTTCTGCTTTAATACGTAT
>CAZVCQ010000405.1:0-3413 GCA_964626085.1 uncultured bacterium | reverse complement strand
AACTTAGGACAAATTCACCCCATCAAATCACCCACACGAATCCGCGAAGAGCCGTTGTTCTGAGAGTTGTAGCACAAGCCATGGGGCCAGTCCCCGACGTCTACGGTCGCGACGACTGAGTTCGTCGCTCCATCTATCACCGTGACAGTGTTATCGTCCGGGGTCACGCAGTAGACCTTGTTGTTCTGCGGGTTGTAGCAGAGCGCGTAGGACACAATCATTCTTGTGGCGATAACCGAGTCCGTCGCGCCCCCGATGATAACCACCCTGCCCAGTCCCAGGTCCGCGCAGTAGATCCTGTTATTCTGCGGGTTGTAGCAGAGAGCCCACGCCCGACCGCCGGTCATCTTGATGCGGGCGAGACGCTGACTCGTGGTGCCATCAATCACGAGAATGCCGTCGTCGCACCCGACATAGATCTTGTTGTTCTGAGGGTTGTGCGCCAGCGACCACGGAAAACTCAGCCACCCGAGTGTATCGGGCAACATGATGGTCGTTTCGAGATACTGGGCCGAGGCGGCCGGTGCCAGCAGCGCCCCCAGCGCCATCACGCACAGGAGTAGCTTCGGTGCTGTGATCATTAGGCTGTCCTTTCTTGTCCGCTCGTGCGGCGCCTTATGCGCAACGGAGTCGGACAAGCACGAACTTGGCCGCTATTGGCCTCCTCTGAGAGTCTTGGTTATCGGTGTCTTTCTTCGCAGGCATGTTGCGCCTGCCTCGATGCTACTACAGATGCGTGTCAATCACGCGGTGTTGGCTCTGAATCTCCTTGATTGCTGACGGAATTATAGAGCCCGGCCGTTTCTTGTCAATAGCAGACTGCACTTCAGGCATTCGTCGCCTGCCCCCGCGCGGACGCGGGTTGGCGTTCTGTTCCTCACCTCAGCTTGATGGCCTTTGCTCGGACTCCGCCCGGTGCGACCAGGACGTACACTCCCGGAGGCACAGGCCGGCCCCGGCTGTCCTTGCCGTCCCAGACCCAACAAGTCTCGTCCGCCGGAATCTCGGCCCGCAAGACCAGGCTTCCGTCCTGCGCGTACACGCGCGCAGCATCATCGCTTCTCGCGGGCGGATTCCAGACAGCTTCCGCACTCCGACTGAACGGATTCGGCGTGATGCTGACGCCCCGTGGCTTGTGGGACATGTCCCGTGTGTCGCTTGCTTCTTTGCAGGCCGGCGGAATCGTGTCTTTGACCGTGAAGGGCGACAGACCGGTGAAGAAGCCTTCTTCGTCGTAGTACCGAATAGTGTAGTCGTCGCCCGGGAACACGGACGCACCGGTGCTGTCCCTGCCGTCCCATGCGAGAGTGTCGGTTTCCCGACCCGGCCCCCTGGGAAGGGACTCGACCAGAGTGCAGACGGGACGACTTCCTTTCTGGATGCGCGCTGTCAGCAAGCCCGGCCGCAGAGTGGTGACTATGACTGGAATCGTATCCTCATATACGACGTCGACGGTGTCGTCAATCGTGCCGCTGTATACCAGGTCGACCAGCGGCTCCCGGCCGTAGTGGAGTGTGAGTATCTTCACCCAACCGCCATAGGACTGGGACGCGGGCGGCATATACCAGTCGCATATCTTGCTGCCGTCGATAGGGTTGCGCACCCGGCCGTGGCCGGGCACGTGCATCAACGGAGCTGAATCGTTGAGGTGACCGGCATACCAGCCACCGACGTCACAAGCGTAGGGTGCCAGGAATGAGGCGAGTGCGTCAACCTCGTCCTGCCGAAAGTTGGCGATTCCGATGGGGTCAACCGCCTTCAGCGGGTGATGCGCAAAGAAGATCACGTTCTCCCTGATGGTATCGCGCGCAACCGAGTCGCAGTACGTCTTCACATAGTCACGCCACCACTGGGCCGAGCCGTTTATGTCCAGGTCGAGATCGGTTGCCGTCAACCGCAACCAGGTATCCCCGGCGAAGTTGTCGGCGTCGTACAGCTCCACCGTGACCCCTTCTTCGACCCGTACGGAACTGATGCTGTTGTCGAATGCGCCCAGGTCAGACGTATCGGCACTGATTGGCAGAGAGTCGCCCCCCAAGGAGTCATCTTCGTACACGACGCACTTGACGGGTAGCGTGCCGCCACTTACCCTGATTGACGAGGTCTTGTTGTCGAACGGCAGTTCGTGAAGGTCAGCCGAGGGCATCACGCCGTAGTTCTGGCCCGGCACCTTCTGTCGGCTGTTGAAGTCCAGGCATACGAAGCGGAACGGACTCAGTTCCGGCCCGGCCCGGAAGGCGAAGTTCTGCCAGATGTCGTAGGCAAAGGTATCATGGGTACCAATAGGCCACTCTATCTCGAAGTTCCACGGATGCTCCCCGTAGCGCCGGAAGTCCCGAATCTGCGGGAAATTCCCGGCTGCCAGCGAGTCGTACACCGGACCGAACGTCCGGTCGAAGTACCTCGTGGTGAAGAGGCTGTCCGCATCTCTTGGCGGCACCGGCGGGTCCAGCCAGTAAGGTACCATCTCGTGGTTGCCGATCAGGGGCACGTATGGCACGTGAAGGCTGTCCAGGATGTGCTTCGCGTTGGGGAACTCGGCGGTCGTATCGGCCGTGCTGGTCACGTCGCCAAGGACCATGACCATCTCTATCTCCCCGTATTCATCCACCAGCTTGTTGATTGTGTCCCGCGCCGCTCGCAGATTGTCCCACTTGTTGCTCGGGTCCGTTATCATGGCAACCTGGAAAGTGTACGGGCCTGACCCCGTTTCATAGTCATCCTCGACAATGACCGCCGGCGCTGCTGCGCACAGCAGTGCGATGCCCACGATCCACAGGCTCCATCCGAATCCGACCGGACGTTGCGTTCGCGCGACCGGACTACCTTGCTCCATCATGCCCTCACTCGGACCATGTATCATGCCGACCCCCTCGGATGACCGGCATCCCGTGCCGGTCGTTTGGAGCCCTACCGGCCTTGATAACCTTCAGGCAGTCGCCTGAGTTCGTAGTTACCACATACACCCCGGCAGGCACGGGGACTCGCGTCAGGTCACGGCCATCCCACACCGCGCCGGAAGTACCCTCTACGCTCGGACTCAGGCGGAACTTGCCTACAACCCGCCCATTTGCCGCGCAGACTCGGACCTCCATCGGGGTGTGGCTACTGACGGACTGAGATTTCACCTGTACTCGCAGGCAGCCTCGGAACGGATTCGGCGCTACGCTGAGCGCGCCGCAGAACCCAGGCCGCGGCGACCGCGGTTCCGCTATCCCCGCCGATGTGTCTCTTAGGACATATACGTACCTCGTGTTCGAATGGCCCACGTACAGCCTGTTGTGGGCTGGGACGATGACGAGCACAACCGGACAATCCCCCACCGGCAAGGTCCCTAGTATCCGCGCGCCGTCGCCGGAGAGTGGACTGCCCCCGATTTGCTGGACAGTTTCTTAGGCGGCATTTGCTAGCTC
>CAZVCQ010000404.1:0-3425 GCA_964626085.1 uncultured bacterium | reverse complement strand
GGTCAAAGACTGTCGGCCTGAGATGGATTTTACAGGGAAATCCGGACTTGACCGATGAGTGATACCCGGCCGCCATTGAGGAAATGGGTGGGGATCAGGTTGCCGATCTGGGACACGAGTCCGTTCTCCAGCAGGTGGAGCGCGCCGACGGTCTGGTCGGTCGTGCGCCACCGGTGGATTGCGCGACCCTTGTTGTCAATCAGGTAGATGGCCCTGCCCTGGTTGTTCGCGAACAGCGTGTAACCCTCCCAGGCCAGCAGCGAGTCCCAGTGGCGAAGCCCCACCGTGGTCGAGTCGGCCGAGAGTTCACGCACAAAGCCGCGGATGGAACCGTCATGCGCGCTCGCATCGTCCCAGGTCGGCACTCGCACGTCCACGGACTCGCCGAAATGGAGCGCGTTCTCGTTGCCTCGGTTGTCCGGTTCGCCCGGAGACCAGTTGAAGTAGCCCATCGACTCGTCCGTGACCCAGTGCCAGCCGCTGTCCGGCTCCTGCGCGCCGAAGTCCTGGGTGCCGCCGAGCCACGGGCCGGCCAGCCACTGCACCGTGCCGGGCCGCTCGTACCAGTAGAGACTCGAGTCGACCAGGCTGAAGACGAAGTCGTTTTCAGCCTGCGACGTGATTGTGGCGAGGTAGCCGCCGTGGCCCAGCGCCGAATCCCAGGCGAAGTTCCAGTTGATGCCGCCGGGTGTGCTCATGGCGTCGTAGTAGTGGATGCGCCCGTCCGGGTGCACCCATGGTTCTGGCTGAGCCCCGGCCGGGCTGGCGAGAAGCGCGACCGAGGCAATGACGGTCGCGATGGATACTGAGGACAAACGTATCATAGCAACATACTCCTTAGCTGCAGAGCGCTGAAACCGGACGAAACTCAGCCCGATGGCAGACGCAGAACACCGACCGAACTCGACGGGCTACAAGCTGTTCACGAACCTCACCGGATACTTCATTCGCCCAGTCGTTGACTGATTGTCGCTGCCGGCACCACCGCGTCGAGCCACGGGCGGGGCCGGCTACTCGACAACCAGCTTCCGCGTCGCTGAACCGCCGTCGGACTCGAGTCGGAGCAGGTAGACGCCGGCCGGCATTGACCGAAGGCCCAGCGATAAGGACGAAGGACCAGGGACCAGGGACGAATGAACGAGGCGCCCCTGAGAATCGTAGACGTGCAGTGTCGCGGGCTTGGAGCCGGCGGGCAATGACCACTCGACTTTGACGACGCCGTTGGTCGGGTTCGGTTCGACTGACAGGGCGATGCGCACGCAAGGCGTCAGCCGCTCCTCGGCCATGCCGACCGCTACGTGTCCCAGCGAATCGGTCTTGAACAGCACTATGCTGTCATTGGGTGGGTCGGAAGTGCCGGCAATCACGTAGCCGCCGTCAGCGGTCTGCAGGATGTCGTTGGCCTGTTCCCTTCCGCTCCCGGGCAGCACGCTTGTCCATACGGTGTCGGCATTGGCATCGAGTTTGACCAGCCAGACTCGAGCCGAGTCGCCCCAGTCAATCGTGCCGGCAATCACGTAGCCGCTGTCACGGGTTTCGAGTAGCGCCATCGCTTCCGTTCCGGCGTCCGGGGGTGATATGTTGCGCGTCCAGATGACGGCGCCGTTCGAATCGGTGCGCATGAGGTAGACCGCATTCTGCGCCTGCAACGTGTCGAATTCGGAACCCACAGTCAGGAACCCGCGGTCCGGGGTCTCACAGACTGCCTGCAGCGATGGGCCGACCGGACCCGAGTAGAGGCGCGTCCAGAGCGTTTCGCCCTGGGAATCGACCCGCACCAGCTGGACGTAGGACCCCATGTAGTCGGTGGCATCGCCGCACAGTATGAACCCGCTGTCCCGGGTTTCGGCCACGCCGTACGCAGTCGACCCTTGTATCCGCGGGTCAACGTAGCCGTGGTTCCACTCTTCGTGACCGGCGGAATCGAGTTTGATGAGTCCCATATACAGCATCGAGTCCCGGCCGGCGATGAGGCAGCCGCCGTCGCTGGTCGCGAGGATTTCGCGTACCTGGCCGCGACGGGACTGGTCGTAGCTCCAGGCTGAGTCGCCCGAGGGCAAGAAACCTCGCGCGAATACATAGGCGCCGCTTCTAATGCCGGCAGCGACGAAATCGCCCCCGAGCAGGCGACAAAGATAGCCGCTTCCGTTGTTCACATCCGACAGGTGCTGGACCGATGTTGTGTCCCCGAATGAGTCGGTTCGCGCCAGCACAATGCCGTACTGGTTGGAGCCGGCCCACGTCTGACCACTGACCAGATACCCGCCGTCTGCCGTAAGCGCGACCGAACGGCCAACGTCTTCATTGTACCAGTGCCAGCGCCGCTCGAACGTGACGGTCGCCAGCGCCAGCGCGGGGAGCGAGAGCAGGATCAGGGCTGTCCCGGCAAGGCGCGTCGTACGCATCATGGTGTCATCCGGTTGCGGTCATTCCGTCTTGACCAGCTTCGCCGACGCGGCGAAAGCCGGGCCCTGCAGCCGGCAGTAGTAGACGCCGCGGCCCAGCGGCTTCCCGGCGTTGTCGGCGCCGTTCCATACGGTTCCACTGGTTGCCGGCAGCGTTCGGACCAGCCGGCCATCAACCGAGTAGATGCCGAGTTCAGCCGGGACTGCGCGTGGCAGGTTGAAGCTGATTCTCGCGAGCCGGCCGAACGGATTGGGGCTGACGGTCAGCCCAACCGGAACGCTGCCCGCAGGTGGCGTCTGCTTCACGCCGACGTACTGCCGGGTCTCGTAGAGCTCGACCGGATACCCCGGCGTCAGGTCGTGTCCCTGCAACCCGGCGTAGTCCGGTGCATAGCGCGGCGACCGGTGGACCGCGTTCTGTGCCGGAGCAGTACCTTGGTACTTGGGCAGCGTGTCAGTGACCGGGTTTATGTACGTCCAGACTGTCTGGGTGTCGGGTGCGAGTTCGAAGAATCGCCCGCTGTTGCCCTCGCATATCAGCGTGTTTCCGTTGGGCAGGCGCTGGACGCTGCTCATCTGGGGCGAATAGAACGACTCCGGTGGGGTCGCGATGTACTGCCAGGTCGGGGCCGCGGGTCCGTACGGCTCGCCGGGTGCCGGTGCTTCGTAGTGGCCCGTGCTGTCGACCGGCGGGGTGAACTCAATGGCGGTCGAGTACGACGACCCTGGCCGCAGCAGTCCGTTGTCGAACGCCGTGATGTTACCCGCGCCCGACAACCCGGGCTTGACCCAGGATGTGTGGTGCTGGTGATAGAATATCTGGTCCGCGCTGTCGCCGGCGCGGTAGGTTTGGGGATTGCCCCATCGGTACAACAGGTCGCCGCCCATGCCCTGGCGTCCGCCGGTATGGCCGCTCGCCTCTTGGGTCGTCGTGCTGTGGTCGATGACCCAGACTTCGTCTAAGTCGCGGGCGCTGAACAGGATCTGGTCGAACACTGAATCGTAGTCGAGCGCGTTGGC
>CAZVCQ010000403.1:0-3438 GCA_964626085.1 uncultured bacterium | reverse complement strand
CACGTTGCTTCCTGCCGACAGGACCACGATCAACTCGTTACGTGCGGATTAGGGGAGCCCGCGCGGTCTTGACTGTCAGACTGGACGAGGCTATTATTGCCATCTGTGGTTGAGATACACAGGATAATATCATTGCAGGCTGGAGAGCAACTGGTCGGCCGTCCCGGCATTGCCCTGCGAAGAGGCAGACTTGTCTGAGGAAACACCGCCCCGCGACTTCTACGAAGTGCTGGGAGTCGACCGCGACGCCAGCGACACCGAAATCCGCGCGGCATACATCGAACTCGTGAAGTCTTCCCACCCGGACCGGCTGGGGACTTCCCCCAGTGCGGCGGAGTGGAAGGAGGCAAACCGGCAGCTTGCCCGGTTCAACGAGGCGTTCTTCGTTCTGGGCGACCCGATCAGGCGCAAGCAGTATGATCACGGACACCCACTCGGGGCCGCCGCCCCTCCCGAGGAGGAAGAGCCTCCTCAGGAGAGGATGTACATCATCGTCACCGGGAGCTCCATGCCGGACCGGAACCGTGTGATAAAGGCGCTGCTTGACGACCACATCATCTCCGCCTACCACTCTTACATCACTCACTGCATATTCTGCACCTCCAAGCTTACGGCAACCGACATATCGAACAGCATTGTGAAGCACTTCGGCTCGTCGAGCAACCCCGTATTCCTCGTGACCGAAGCCTCCGGTGAAATAAAGGGCCGGCTGTCGATGGGCGCATGGCAGTTCATCAGGAAGAACACCCAGGCGTCCGTCCGTGGATGGAAGTAGCGCAAGATCATCGTGAGGAACACCAAGTGCACCGTCTACATTGGTACAAGGCGCGGGCGGACCTGGGCCTACCACCGGAACAAGGACGGGTGGACGCAGACCGGGCCGACCGGCAAGGTCCGGCGCCTCACCGCCGAGCAGCTCCTGTCGCACATCCTGCCGCCACTCGCTGCCGGCAATCGGAGCCCCGTCAGCGTCAGCGTGAAATCCGACGCGACCCGGAAGGAACGGCAACGCACGACCGACCGAAGTAGCCTTTAGCGGTCCGGAAGGTAGCCACTGAGGGCGCTGGACTCGGTAGCGTCTGCACTATGACATCTAACTTCGGCATCGCTCCGCCCTTCCCCTTCCTTCCCATCCCCTGGTCCCTGACCCCTGCCGCCATCCCGGATGCGCATCCGAGATTGCCTCTCGCTGCTGCTTTGCTAAGATTCCGCCTATGAACCCGCTGATATTCAGAGAGTACGACATCCGCGGAATCGCGGAAACAGAACTGCGTGACGACGACGTGCATCGGCTTGGCCAGGCCTTCGGCACCTACGCACTAGAGCATGGCGCGACGTTCTGTCCGGTCGGCCGGGACATCCGGCTTTCCGGCCCGCGCATCCACAAGGCGCTGACTGACGGCCTGCTTTCGACCGGACTCGACGTCATAGACATCGGCGTGGTGCCGACACCGGTTTTCTATTTCTCACAGTTCTTTCTCGGTTCCCGGGCCGGGATGATGGTGACCGCCAGCCACAACCCGCCGCAGTACAATGGGTTCAAAGTCGGAATGGAGAAAACGACTATCTACGGCGAGGAAATCCAGCACCTGCGCCACCTGATGGAATCAGGCAGGTTCAAGCAGGGCAAGGGCAAGTCGAGCTCGCGGGATGTCATTCCGGCCTACCTCGAAACGGTCCGGTCCAAGGTGAGCATCCCCAACCCGCTCCGCGTCGCCTTCGACCCGGGCAACGGCGCCGCCGGCGTGCTGCTCGAGCGGCTCTTTGCCGGGACCAAGGTCAGTCCCGAGTACATCAACCTGCAGCCGGACGGAAACTTCCCGGCCCACGTACCTGACCCGACCGTCCCCAAGTACATGAAGCAGTTGACCGACCTGGTCCTGGCCAAAGGCTTTGACTGCGGCATCGGCTATGACGGCGATTCCGACCGCATCGGCGCCATCGACGAGAAAGGGGATTCAGTGTATGGCGATCGGCTGCTCGGTATCTGCGCAACCGAGGTCATCCAGAAGCACCCAGGCGCAAAGATAGTGTTCGAGGTGAAATGCTCACAGGCGCTGGTGGAATACCTTGAGCGTATCGGCGGGACGCCGCTGATGTGGAAGACCGGCCACTCCCTCATCAAGGCCAAGATGAAAGAGGAAGGCGCTCTGCTCGCGGGCGAGATGTCGGGCCACATGTTCTTCGCCGACGACTACTACGGGTACGACGACGCGCTGTTTGCGTCCCTGCGATTGCTCAGGGTTATCTCCACCACCGGCCGGAAACTCTCAGACCTTTCTGCCGAGATGCCCTGGTACCCGACTACACCCGAGCTGCGGGCGGAGTGCCCGGACGAGCTCAAGTTCAGAATTGTAGACCAGGTGCGCGATCACTTCCGCGGCAAGTACAAGGTCATCGACATCGACGGCGCCCGGGTCGTCTTCCCGGACGGCTGGGGACTCATACGCGCCTCTAATACGCAGGCGGTGCTGGTCCTCCGCTTCGAGGCGAAGACGCAGGAACGACTGGCGGAGATCCAGAAGCTCTTCTACGACCAACTGGCGAAGTACCCGCAGGTGAAACTGCCTGAGTGAGGAAAGGACAAAGGACGAAGCACAAAGGACAAAGCGAGGCGAAGGGACAAAGTCCCGAGCCATGGAGGTCCTTCCCCCCCCATACCCCCGAGGCCGCTTTCTTCTTCCCCGCGCGCTTTGTCCTTACCACTTTGTCCCTCTCCTGACCCCTCTCGCTTAGCCTTTTGTCCTTGACACTTCGCCTCTTGCCGTGAGCTGGATTACCAGGCGCGTCAGTTGTCTCGCACACAAGTCCATTGGCTCCAACCGTCTGATCGGGGATGGCGAGACGGTCGTAGTCGGAGTCTCGGGTGGTGCGGACAGCCTCTGCCTGCTTCACGTTCTTGAGTCCCTGAATCGCACGGGAAGGCGCAACTGGGACCTTCGCGCCGTGCACGTTGATCCGGGCTTTGAGAAATGGAACTCAGCACGGGTCGTGAAAGCCTGCAAGACGGTCGGCATTGACTGCACCGTCCTCCATGGCGACGGGCATGGAAGCTCCAGACGGCCCGGCAACGACTCCTGCTTCGTCTGCGCCCGGAAGCGCCGCCGGGCCCTGTTTTCGTTCTGCGGGGAAGCCGGAAGCCGGAAGCTCGCACTCGCCCACAACCTGGACGACGTAAACGAGACCTTCCTGATGAACCTGCTCTACACCTCGTCGGCCCGCACCATCCTGCCGGCCCAACCGCTGTTCGGCGGCAAGCTCACCATCGTCCGTCCCCTCTACTACGTGGACAGAGGCTTGGTGCTGCGTTACCTGAAGATCGCGGGCATCAGGGCCGTCCGCAACCGGTGTCGGTCCGAGCGCTCGAGCTCGCGCGCGACGGTGCGCCGGTTCCTGAAGCGCCTCTACGCTGAGGACCCGCGCATCCGCACGAACCTC